>NZ_JARPLC010000079.1:15581-24281 GCF_032350395.1 Limnospira sp. PMC 289.06 | reverse complement strand
ACCGCCCCTACAGATGCTTTTTTCTGGTGGGGATAGGGCGGGTTTATGGGGTTTATCTATTACTATCATATAGCCCCGTGAACCCGCCCCTACAGATGCTTTTTTCTGGTGGGGATAGGGCGGGTTTATGGGGTTTATCTATTACTATCATATAGCCCCGTGAACCCGCCCCTACAGATGCTTTTATATCAAATACCAAAGAGGGATTTCATGCGTTGCTTAATCCATACCAAGGGATTATTATCTAAATCCTCATCCCCTAAAATACCCAGTTCTCGGAGCATTTTTTGACGTTGTACTAACTCCTCTTTTCGTTCAGCTAATTTCTCGGCAATTTGGTCTGCTACCTGGGGATAACTACCTAAAAAGCGCTGAAATACATCACGACTAACCACAAACAAAATAGTGGTTTCCTTAGCCCTGACCGCCGCCGTCCTAGGTATCCCCATAATTAATGCTAATTCCCCGAAAAAATCCCCCGCTGATAAATCACGAATATGCTTATTAGCCCTTTCCGCTAAAATTTCCACCACCCCAGATAAGATAATATGAAAAGCATCACCTGGATCATCTTCATGGAAAATAAATTGATGAGGGGCGAAAGTTTCTCGGTATCCCATTTCAATTAACCCTAATAATGCTAAATCACTCAGACCCTCAAAATAAACCACCTTCCGCAATAATGCTTTTAGTGACATATTTTGCCTTTCTAATTCCTGCTGTTCAGTAGTTTCGGCGGCTTTAATTTTGGCGGACTGGGAAGAGGCGATAATTGGTGCAAATACCTGTTTAAGTTCCTCAGTATTTCTAATCCATAGGTCTCGCTGGGCGATAGGAATATTGATATTATTTTGATACAGTTTGCTTTGGATTATATAATTTAAAGAGCTTTGAATAGGTAGCCTAGCTTTAGGAAGTTCTATCCAAACTAACAGTTCAAAATCTATACAATTTTCGCCAAAATTTCTTAACCAAACCTGTGGCTTGGGATGCCGTAATACCCTCGGTTCTTGACGGGCGGCGGATAACAAAACTTCGGTGACTAAAACTGGGTCACTTCCATAGGCGACTCGCACCGGAATATGAATGCGACTCAGTACATTTCCATGACTCCAGTTAATGATTTTATTGCTCACTAAAATCTGATTCGGAACAATAATCGAAATATCATCATTAGTCACAATTACAGTAGACCTAATGGAGATTTTGCGAATAGTTCCTTCCAATTTATCAAGTTCAATATAATCGCCGACTTTAATAGGTCTTTCTAATAATAAAATTAAACCACTGACAAAGTTTTGGGCGAGTCCCTGGAAACCAAAACCCAAACCAATACCTAAACCACCAGCGAGGAAAGTAAAGGAACTCATATCAATTCCCGCAGCTTGGGGAATGAGTAAACAGCCGATAGTAATGGTAAAATAGCGGAAGATGGTGGCGATCGCCTCTCGGCTACCCTCATCAAACTTTAACTTGACAAGAATCTTATCTTTCAGTAAATTACTCAGAAAGGTACACACTAAAAAAATGGCAAAGAAAGCCAAAATCACTGTCACAATTAACTGAATGGACAGAGAAATTTCACCCAACTTTATCGGTCGAGTGAATGCCTCCCAAAAGAACCCTATCAAATCCTGAATAATGCTCATATTAAGATGGTTAATTATACTCTGAAAGCCACAGCCAACACCACCCATGTAGGAGGCTTTTCTCCGGAACTAGAGCCCGCCTTAATCATCGCATCAGGCGATCGCATTCAGGTAGAAACCTACACAGGCTATTACCTTTATAATCAAGCCCCAGAAGGATTTTTGACCCCAGAATTTATCGAACTTTGTCGCCGCCTGTCGCCGGAACGAATTGTCGGTCCTGGTCCTCACCTTCTCACCGGCCCTATTTACATCCAAAACGCCCAACCGGGAGATATTTTAGAAATCCAGTTAGAGTCAATTTACCCCCGTTTAAATGTAGGGTTTAATGCTATCAGAACCGGTTGGGGAGCCCTACCGCAACGATTTAGCCAGCCGAAATTGCGATTTATCAACCTCGATCTTACCCGAAATCTAGCCGAATTTCCCCCCCAAAGTGGAGTAAAAATTCCCCTGCGCCCATTTTTCGGAATTTTAGGAGTCGCCAGCGAAACCCCCCAGTCTTCCATACCTCCAGGAGTGTATGGGGGAAACATCGACAACCCCGAATTACAAGCTGGGTCGCGTATTTTCCTTCCCGTGTTGGTTCCCGGTGGTCTATTTTCCATTGGCGACGGACACGCAGCGCAGGGAGGCGGCGAAGTCAACACCACAGCGATCGAAACCTCCATGAATGGCACAATTAAAATTATTCTGCACAAAAACTCTTCCCTAGATGTCCCTCTAGCAGAAACCGCAACTGATATAATCACCATGGGTTTTGGTCATACCCTTGATGATGCCTTTCAGTCTACCCTAGAACGTACCATTAACCTATTAGTACAAATCCTAGGAATTTCGTCAGAAGAAGCCTATATCCTCTGTTCCCTAGCGGTTGACTTCCGCATTACCCAAGTAGTGAACACCCCCCAAAAAGGAGTTCATGGTGCGATCGCCAAATCCATCTTACCAGAAACTTTCCCATTTCCCCCTAACTAATCCTTAACTAATGATTTTGGAATTCTTATCCTTATCCCCAACAGAACTTTTGACCTTAGCGATCGCCGGACTCTTCGCCGGAATATTAGCCGGATTTTTAGGAATTGGAGGCGGAACAGTATTAGTGCCAATTTTAGTCACCCTTGGCTATGTGAGTAATCAAGCAGTAGCCACCAGTATTTTCTCGGTACTAATTACCGCCATATCAGGAAGCATCCAAAATTGGCGCATGGGTTTTCTGCGAGTTAAGCGCGTAATATTAATTGGATTTCCTGCCGTAATTACTGCCATAATTGGGTCTTATCTCGCTAATTTATTACCCTCATCTTGGTTGTTATTCGGCTTTGGATGTTTACTACTTTTGAATATTTACTTAATCAAAGTACGCCAAGATATCATCGCCAAAAAGCAACTAGATGAACAACTTAACTCAACTTCTCCTCAGCCCCAAAAAACCATGAACCCATACCTAGCCTTTATGATTACCGGGAGTCTCGCCGGACTCCTAGCCGGACTTTTTGGAGTAGGAGGCGGTGTCATTATTGTTCCGCTGCAAATTCTCCTCTTAGGGGAAACCATTAAAGTCTCTATTCAAACCAGCCTCGGCGTAATTATTATAACTGCTGCTTCCGCTTGTATCGGACACGCTATACAGGGAAATGTGCTGTGGATACAGGGGATGATGTTAGGTTTAGGAGGATTAGTCGGAGTACAAATCAGCACCCGATTTTTACCAAAATTACCCGATCGCATCGTCACTTTAGCCTTTCGTACACTCTTAGGAATACTATCAATATATATGTTTTGGCGGGCTAGTCTTTGACCTTTATGGTAGCCTGTAAACTGTGCCAACATCAGGAGAGCAAAAACCGATGAATATTTTAATTGTCGAAGATGAACCAGAAATTGCACTCCTTATCCGTCGTACCTTAGAGGGGGAAGGATTTTCCTGTCAAATTAGCCAGAATGGACTAAGCGCATTAGAGATATTTCAACAACAACGACCAGATGTAATTATTCTCGATCTCATGCTTCCCGGTTTAGACGGTTTAGAAGTCTGCGCTCGCATTCGTCAACAACCCGGACAAAAAGACCCCTATATTTTAATGTTAACCGCCAAGGGAGAAGAAATCGATCGCATAGTCGGTCTGTCTACCGGAGCCGACGATTATATGGTCAAGCCTTTTAGTCCTAGGGAATTAGTAGCCAGAGTCAGAGCTTTATTGCGTCGTAGTCTGCGCCAGGGAGGACAGACCCAAACTCACCAAACCCCTCATTTTACCGTTGATATTGACCAAAGGAAAGCCAACTTTCAAAACCATGGTAATACGGAACCCTTAGACCTGACCACCTTAGAATTTAACTTATTAGCCACCTTCCTCAGTTATCCCGGTCGCGTGTGGAGTCGTACCCAATTAATCGATAAATTATGGGGAGATGACTTTTTTGGGGATGAGCGAGTAGTCGATACCCATGTAGCTCGACTACGGAAAAAAATCGAACCTGACCCATCTCATCCCACCTTCATCAAAACCGTAACAGGAGTTGGCTACAAATTCGAGGACAACCCCTAAAACCTTAACAGATGCTTAATTTTCCGCCTCTGGTCGTGGGGGAACCAAAAATCTTAACTCTCCGTCTTCTCCCTCCTGTATTTCCACCCCCAACGCTTCCAGTTCCGTTAGCGCCCTCTCCCTAACCAAAGTATCCATAGTTTGCGAGTATACTGTTAGCCAGGCGTTAATCCGTATCGGCACACTATCGGGATTGTCCCGCAGTGTGTTAGCCGCATCCCGAAATAGGTTTGCTGCTGGCTCATATCCACTAGCTTGTGCCCATTCAGAGGCGGTTTCTAGGGATTCTACGGCTGCGGGAATGTCGCCCAGGAGTAATAGTTCATCGAGAGACTTTAACCGCCATAATCGCCAAGCACCGGGGAATTCTGGAGACAGCGCCCTAGTTCCCCGCCCCATCAATTCTACGGAAAGTTCGGGTTGAGCTTGGTAATAACCAACAGCGGTAGATAAAAATAAGTACATATCTATCCATCTAGGGTCGAGGCGGGAAATCACATCAAAAAAATTGTCATTGAGTTGAAAACCCGTCAAATTCCGCGCTTCCCTATCTCCGAAATACTGGAGAAAGTTCAGAAATACCCAACTAGCAAGGAGGTTATCAAACCCTAAACTGGGTAAGTTTTTTAAAATCTCGAGATTAGCAGCCAGTCTTTGCTCTTCCCTTTCTGCTTCCGATTGGGTCAACTGCGGGCCGTTTTCCTCAGAAAAGCGATCGCCTAACCTAGCCCCACCCGGTGCATAGATTTGCAGTCCAATGATAGCACCTAGGGCGACAACTGCGATCGCCGCCGGAAAAAGACCCTCAAACCGTTTCACAACCAAAGATGACATGGGAGGTTCCCCCAAATCTAAAATTTATCTAAAATTTATTGTACAAAAAGATGACAGTAGATAAATTCTGCTTGTATAATGTCTGAAGACATACAATCGCTCCCGGAGTTCAGTATCATCAAATCCAGTATCATGATCACATTAGCCGGGTATCATACCTGGACAACAGCCTTATGATAGCTGACTTTTAACATACCTTAAACTAGGTGTATTTTCAAGCTATCGACTATTATTTAATGTCAACTGTATAGGGATGGCTTTTGCTACCCTATGAAAATATCGTTTAGGCATCCAGCCAGAGAATCCAGCCAGAGGAAGATTAGATGAATCAAGCTACTAGACCTTTTTCCCCCTTGCGCGCCGTTTTAAGTGGAGCCATAGTCACCATTTCCGCTTTAACAATTCCAGGGCTCAGTGGTTCAGTAAATGCTACCTTAAAAAATAGTCCAAAAGCCATCATTGACGAGGCTTGGCAAATTGTTAATCGAGAATATGTAGACCCCAGTTTCAACCGGATCGACTGGCTGGAAGTGCGCCAACAGCTTCTCAGTAAAGAATATTCCTCCCCAGAAGAAGCATATAGCGAACTGCGTAAAGCCTTAGAAAAACTCAACGATCCTTATACCCGATTTCTGGACCCTAAACAGTACGAACGCCTCACCAATCAAACATCGGGAGAACTGTCTGGGGTGGGAATGCAACTGACTTTGGATGAGAAAACTCGCCAAATTACAGTGGTTAATCCTATTAAAAATTCCCCGGCGATGTCGGCGGGAATTCAATCAGGCGATCGCATTGTAGCCATTGATGGCGAGTCTACCGAAGGGATGACCGTAGAAAAAGCGGCCGAGAAAATTCGGGGTCGGGTGGGAACTTCCATCACTTTAACCATCAGCCGCGATGAAGCTGAACAATTTGACCTGACGCTCACCCGCGCTCGCATTGAACTAGAAGCAGTCCGTTATCGCCTCAATACAGAAGGCGATCGCCAGATTGGTTATATTCAACTACAGGAGTTTAACTCCCATGCGGCTGAACAGATGCAAGAAGCCATTAAAGAACTCCTGGCTCAAAATGTAGATGGATTTGTCTTAGACCTGCGGGGAAATCCTGGGGGACTGTTACGCAGCAGCATTGATATCGCCAGAATGTGGGTAGACTCAGGAGCGATCGTTAGTACAATCGATCGCCACGGTAAAAGTCAGGAAATTCGAGCCAATCATACAGCCTTAACTGACCTACCTACCGTTGTCCTAGTTGACGACAACTCAGCCAGTGCTAGTGAAATTTTGGCAGGAGCAATGCAGGACAACAAGCGAGCTATGGTTATGGGAACTCGGACTTTTGGTAAAGCCTTGGTACAGTCCGTCTTTTCCTTATCTGATGGTTCCGGCTTGGCTGTCACAATTGCCCATTATTATACCCCTAACGGTACAGACATCAGCCAGAAAGGTGTCACCCCCGATATTGCCATTGAATTGACTCAGTTAGAGAAAAAGCAACTAGCTAGTGATCCTAATTTGATTGGAACTAACCAAGATCCTGGCTATGCTAAGGCGATCTTAGTTCTTAATGGTGATCCATCTCATCCCATGGCAGTTAACTAATCTATCAGGGTGGCAACCAAATTTCAACTGCCACCCTTTTTTTTTATTGTCATGGTCATCGAGAACAGTTAACCTTGAGGGGAATGTTCAAGATCAAAAAATTCCTATGTCAGAATCAGATCGGGCTGATTTACAGCCACGGAAACAATCACCCCCAACTATGGAAGAATGGCTGGCGATTATTTTGGCGATCGCAACCATGGGGTTTGTCTTCTTTTGGGTATTGGGAAAGGTCGAACCCAAAACCAGTTTTAGCTTACTCTCCGCTAAACCTGAAACTATCTCAGAGCATCGCAGTTTAATCAATGTCTCTGATATAGTCCGTCAAGCATCCTCCAGCACAACCACTATAGCCTCCTCCCCAGACTCCCCAGAGTCTAAGTCTGAGCCCTCAAATACGGTCAGCAGCGAATCTACAGGATTTACACTAAGCTGGCTCAACTTAGAAGGCTTACAAATAGCCTCTCCAACTACCGAGTCAACTCCGGCGACTATTCCCTTATTGTCAGCACCCACAACAGAAGCGGAAACAACAACCACAGGTACAGACACAGACACAGACACAGAGGCGGCGGTTACATCACCCTCTGAAACTCCAACTACCACAGAAACCCCACCAGAAACCACCGACACAGAGGCGGCGGTTACATCACCCCCTGAAACTCCAACTACCACAGAAACCCCAGGGGTTCCCAGTCCACCTTTAACTACCGCCGAAACACCAGAAACCACAGACACAGAGGCGGCTGTAACTCCAGATTCGGCTACAACTATACTTGCTAATGTACCAGAGGAACACTGGGCGCGGGATTTTGTAGTTTATTTTGCTGAACATAATCAGGCGATCGGTTCAGAAGATGGTACATTTACCCCAGATCAGCCAGTCAGTCGCGGACAGTTTGCTCATCAGTTGCAACAATCCCTCAAAACTGACAGAATTCAACCTGATATTAACTTTCAAGACCTACCCCAGGACTATTGGGCAAATCAAGCCATTCAAGAAGCTACCAAAATGGGTTTTCTCAGGGGTTATCCAGGGGAAGTTTTCCAGCCTAATCAAGAAATGACTCATACAGAGGTCGTCGTAGCTTTGGTAAGTGGTTTGGATTTACCTACCCCCAATAATCCCCAGGAAATTCTCACAGTTTACTCCGATGCTGATCAAATTCCTGATTGGGCTATTGGTCAAGTGGCGGCGGCGACTGAGGCGGGTTTGGTCGCCAGTCATCGAGATCGTAATACTTTTAATCCTAATCAATCAGTCAGTCAAGCAGAGGCGATCGTCATGATTTATCAAGTATTAGTGCGATCGGGTGACGCTGAACCTATTGAGTCAGATTACCTTATTACTCGTTAAATGTTGTGGGTTTCATACATCACCAATTAGCCTGCGTCAGAGATATAAGATTTTTCTGACGCATTTTTTTGACACCCAAAATAGTTAAATATTCCCCAATTCGAGATGTTCCCAACCGTGATATTTTTGCCCTGGCGCGCCTTTTGAAAGTCTATCTTGTATCCCCTGGTATATCTTGCACCCGCCCCCACCAGACCCATTAACCTAGTGAAACTCAATCTTTTCGGCTTCCCCGTCCAGATCTCAATCATTAGACATCAACCACCATATTTAAGCTACAATCATCACATTCCGTTAATAATTAACCATCATCCCCGATTGGTCTATGTCAGAAATTATCCAAATTCCCAAAAGTATCTGGATTATTACCCAAGATTCCCCTACCCCCTCAACATCCCCTGACACTCCTACAGAATCACAGACCCACCGGGTAGCAGTCCCGGCGCACAAAATGCAGCAAAATATGAGTCAATTTTTATTAGTAATTGGTGATGTATTTCTACAAGCGGAACAGCAAGCATTTCAAATGCAGCAAGCCTCTGGAAACTCCCAAAAATCTCCCATACAGCTTGACCAGGTGGAATTGTCTGTCAGAATTAATGGCAACGGAGAAGTTAGCCTCTGTAGTGATAACTTCGATCATGGGACTATCAAACTTACCTTTAAACGTCGCAAAACTTAACAAAACTTAACAAAAAATC
>NZ_JARPLC010000079.1:0-15572 GCF_032350395.1 Limnospira sp. PMC 289.06 | reverse complement strand
GGCGCGTCGAGAGAGGTGGGGGGTTGACAGCCGGGATGGCGATCGCTATAATTGTGAGCGTGGGGGTAACATGGCTATACGCTTGATTTTTTATTCAACCAACCTTCAGGTAAAGCTATTATGATTCATCGCCCCCGAACTTAACAAAACTTAACAAAAAATCGGCGCGTCGAGAGAGGTGGGGGGTTGACAGCCGGGATGGCGATCGCTATAATTGTAACCGTGGGGGCAACATGGCTATACGCTTGATTTTTTATTCAACTAAGAATGAGTCGTCGCCCAAGTCAAGCCCAAAATTTCATAGAAAATCTGAGAGATGAAGTCACCCTAGAAATGGTGTTTATCCCTGGGGGAACATTTCTGATGGGTTCACCTGGGAATGAGGGTAATCATACAGAAAAACCACAGCACCGAGTGACGATTGAACCATTCTGGATAGCGAAATATGCGATCGCGCAGAAACAATGGCAACAAGTAGCCAGCTCTTACGAACTAACGAGATCTAAAATGGTATCATTCGGATTTGGAAGCGGAAAAACTGCCCGTGGAAAAAGTGTCCTGGTATGATTAGGTTGAAGCGATCGCCTATAATCACCAAAAGCACCTATAATCACCAACAGCACCCATAGTGCTAGTCTCAACAGCAAATGATACCCAGGATGTTGGCAGAGAGAGGTGCTAATGATGGATAACCTAGAATTCCTACTACAACGGGAAGGGGATAACACTTGGCTACCCCTGGAGTCTCCTGATGTTCAGGTGTTAGAAGGTCGGTATCGCATTGTTAGTCGTGGGTCCCATCAAGATCAGGAAATTGAAATTAGGATTGTCTATGATGCTATAGACGAAACCCCCCCAGTGCGCCGCATTAAGACGCTGAAAAGTTATATTAACTCAGAGGGTTTAATGGTGGTAATCCCCTATACTCGCCTCAAGCCCGGAATTTGGGAGTTTTCCTGTTCGCCAGATTTGCAGCAGGGACTGTTAGGAAATACTTGGCGTGCCACAATGAAACTACAGGTACTAGCCAACACTGATATTGACTCTGAGGAAATATTGGACGATTCCCCAGCCATTGAAAATAGTCTACAACAACAGACAGATGTGGAGTCGGTGACATCCACGACACCATCAGAAAAAACCAGTGATTCAAATCTGACAGACCTCTACCCTTGCGAAATTCAGCCAGAAACGAACCAAGAAACGGCGATCGCCATAAACGAAACCGCAGATTTGACCACAGAGGATATTTCTATAGAACTTATCCTAGAACGCGATAGCTATGTAGTCGAGTTTGGTAGCGCCGTTTTACTATCTGGACAGATTAGAATTAAATCAGACCCGGACTCTGACCCCGACATAGAAGCTATCACGTCTATGGTAGTTTCTAATCCTCAATTACAGATATGTTTGCGATCGCCTCAAGCCTCCGAAATTCTCTATGATGTTCGCCAACCCATACCACAGTCAGTTTTACCTGTGCCATTTTCCGCAGCTATTTATGTCCCCTTTGAATGCAAAACCCGATTAGTTTTGGGAGAAGTCGTTTTTTACAGTGATCAGCATCCCCCAGTCCGCAATTCTTTCAACATCACCATGTTGGTGGAACAGTTTTTAGACCCATTACCAGAGGAGCTAGAAATTGACTATGACCCAGACCAACCCCTAGTCGAAAATTCATCCTTAGCACTCCCAGCGGCTCATCAAACCCCCCTAGCCATAGTAAATAAAGAAACACAAGCCCAGCCGGTAAATCCCCAAGGCGAGCCTCAGATAGCCCTGGAATTGCCCAGCTTTGGTAACTTTATCTCTGATACCACACCACAGACAGAACCACATCCCTGGTCTAATATCCTTAACATCTCTTCTGGTTCAAATTCAGAGGCGATCGCACTCCCAGAAGTCAATCAAGAGCCCCCAGCATCCCCTAGCCTACCATTAACCACCTCTGCATCGGAAGGTTCACAGGACGAGGGTAGCAGCGGGTTATCAAATAATCTGGTTGAGATAGAGGATATTGGCAGAACCCGCCCCGACGAACCCGCCCCCACTGACCTGCCCAATACAGACCAACCCGAAACCCCCATCGACTCATCAGCCGAGTCCTCAGATGCGACCATTACCAATACTTCCCTAGCCACTTCCGGGGCGAAAAAGGCTTTACCTCATCTCAATTTGGAAGAGCGATTTTTGAGTAGATTAAGTTCCCTAGCCAAAGATCGAGATCTGTCACACTGGATGAAACAAGCATCTTCCTCAGCTTCTAATGACACAGCCGTTTCCCCACCAAAAGAACCATTAGTTTTAGGGGAGGCTCAGACCCCATCACCTAATCCTAATTATGAATTGAGCCCCTTGGTAACAGAATTGGAAGCCGAGGAAATTGTGGTAGATTATGAATCCCTCGAACCTCCCACTGTCTTCCCTCAATCCCGGTCTGGTTCTGGGGTACAAGGCAAGGACTTGACCACTGAATCCGCCTCTAATAGGTCATTTGCAGGTATGGGGAGGGCTTCTGCTACTGGTAGAGGAGGGAGTATTACCGAAACGCCATCTGTGATACCCTCAGACCAAGAAATTCCCGTCCCCATTTTAGATATCCTGACTGCTAATCCTACCGTTGGAAAGTCTTTGAAAGTTCGGGTACAAATCCCCGACAACTTACCCCGCATATATGTCAAAATATGGATATATGATCGGCAGTCCCGCAATATTGTAGATGGACCGCGCTGGATCACCGAGTTCTCACCCAACGGCTTCGATAAAATTGAAGCAACGGTTGACCTCGACATCATCTATGGCAGCTTAGAGATACAGGTAGAAGCGATCGCCGTTGAAATGCTTTCTTCACGGGAAAGTCATAAAGCGATCGTTGGGCGCACCGTGAGTCCCACATCAGCACCAACTCTTCCCATGGATGAATCGTCATCATAAATTCAGTTAATCTGAACACCCATTATCGGCTTAGGAATTGTTAGCAGAATCAATTTTGATTCTTATAGCAACTGGTGACTGTCTCCAGAGGCCGATTTGCTTTGTGTTTAACAGCCAGCCGTTCAATCCGGTTGATAAAAACCCTTGAAAACCCCAGATTTATCTCAAATCCTCGTTTTTAACAATCATTGTCAACCTCAAAAAATCCGTTTTTTTTAAGATATAAAACCGCGTTTTAGGAGTTTTAACCATGGTCATCGACTTCTCACACACATTTAAAAAATCTGCCGAAATTAGCCGTAATATAGAACAAGTTTATGGCGATGAACTCATCAATGGGGGCAGTAATTTCCAACCCATTATAGCCATCAAAGACAGCCCCAACCACCTGATTATCAACATGACGATTCCCGATATATGTCAAGATGATTTAGACATTTTAATCACCGGAGAAGCTGCCATCATTTCGGGAACCCTTCATAATTCCCAAGTTCCCTTTCGTCAACTCATCGCCCTTCCTCAAGCCGTCTCCCGCGAGCCAGTTCAAGTAGACTACACCAATGGCATTCTCAACCTCACCCTAACCAAAATCCTCTAGTCCGTTACAAGTCCCCTAGAGTGCCTCAGACCATAGCCACATCTGACGCACTCTACACAAAAATACATAAACAATTGTTAACAGACCCTAGATAAAATTTCAACATAAGTGCTACCATCATCAACTAAAGATTGATCAAGCTAGGGGTGCCTGCGAAGTCCAGGCTGAGAGACACCCTTGGAACCTGAGTCCGGCTAGTACCGGCGTAGGGAAGCTGTAACTAACAGAGGAAATACTTATGCGATCTCAATGGGTTGCCAACCGACGTGGACAGGCTAATGTATCTCAAATGCACTATGCCCGCCAGGGAATCATCACCGAGGAAATGCACTACGTCGCCACCCGTGAAAACCTAAGCCCTGATTTAATTCGCGACGAAGTTGCACGGGGTCGGATGATTATTCCCGCTAATATCAATCATACCAACCTAGAGCCAATGTGTATTGGCATTGCCTCTAAATGTAAAGTCAACGCCAATATCGGCGCATCCCCCAACTCTTCCAGCCTCACTGAAGAAGTAGACAAGCTGAAATTAGCCGTTAAATATGGCGCAGACACGGTTATGGACTTGTCTACAGGTGGAGGAAACCTCGATGCTATTCGCACCGCTGTTATTAACGCTTCCCCGGTTCCTATTGGTACAGTACCCATTTATCAAGCCTTAGAAAGCGTTCACGGTAGCATTGAGAAACTCACCGCAGACGACTTTCTGCATATCATTGAGAAACACGCCCAGCAGGGAGTCGATTATATGACTATCCATGCTGGCATTCTGATTGAATACCTGCCCTTAGTCCGTAACCGGATTACCGGAATTGTCTCTCGTGGGGGTGGTATTATTGCCCGGTGGATGCTGCATCACCATAAGCAAAATCCCCTCTATACTCATTTTGATGACATTATCGAAATCTTCAAAAAATATGATGTCTCCTTCAGTTTAGGGGACTCCCTCCGCCCCGGTTGTACCCATGACGCATCCGACGAAGCACAACTGGCGGAATTGAAAACCTTGGGACAGTTGACTCGCCGCGCCTGGGAACATGATGTGCAGGTGATGGTAGAAGGTCCTGGTCATGTGCCGATGGATCAAATTGAGTTTAACGTTAAAAAACAAATGGAAGAGTGTTCCGAAGCACCTTTCTATGTGTTGGGTCCTTTGGTGACAGATATTGCACCCGGTTACGACCATATTACTTCTGCTATTGGTGCGGCTATGGCGGGATGGTATGGAACTGCTATGCTCTGTTATGTGACACCTAAAGAACATTTAGGACTCCCTGATGCTGAGGATGTCCGTAATGGGTTGATTGCCTATAAAATTGCTGCCCATGCAGCAGATATCGCCCGCCATCGCCCAGGGGCACGCGATCGCGATGATGAATTGTCCGCAGCCCGTTATAATTTCGACTGGAACAAGCAGTTTGAATTATCCCTAGACCCTGAACGCGCCCGCGAGTATCACGACGAAACTCTCCCGGCGGATATCTACAAAACTGCTGAGTTTTGCTCTATGTGCGGTCCGAAGTTCTGCCCCATGCAAACCAAAGTAGACGCGGAAGCATTAACAGAGTTGGAGAAATTCCTGGCCTTAGAAGATGCTAAGAAAATTGCTGCTGTAGCCCGCTAGTCACTGATAGTAGAGACAAGCCTTGAATTGTCTCTACTAAAGATTAGGTAAAGGTTAGGGTAAATCAGCCTGTTCCGCCTTGGGATTATATTGGCGGTCCGGGTTGATTTATGCTGATCAACCGGATTTTATATTAAATTGGTTGCCAAATAGGTGGTTTGGGATTGCGGTCAAACCACCCAATGGTTATAAAAACTGGTTTCTTTAAAGTCGCCCTAATAGGGCCAGGCTCGAAGCCAAAACTCTCAGTCAAAAGTCAGACTGCTATGGAAATTTCTCAAATTATACCCTACGGCTAGGTTAAACCTTAGTCGTTGTCCCACTTTTCACAACCAACCAGATCGCCTATGCGGTCACGCAGGAGGAAGTTAAACGCCTCAAGTTCGTATTCTATGCAAGCCCACTCCCTAGCAGGAATGTACTGGCACAATGTATAGATCGGCTGCTGGCGGCTGATCATACCTTTATGCAGGAGATTGCGTACTTCGTCTTTAATGACGTCAAGTGAGTATTGAACGGTGGTGTAAGTCATATTTCGCCCTCATGGGGTTGCTTGCCTGATTATTTTTGGCATTGGTATCAATATAATCTAAAATCTCGATTTAGGGAAGGGTTTTTTTTCAGTATAAGTGAATACAATTTACCTTGAAATTTTGATAAATATAATCAAAACCACTAATCTCCCGGATTTGGGGCACTCAGGGGGGTATTGGCTATTAAGTTGATTAAATCAGCAACTTGTCTGACCTAGGAGATGATACTGGTTAGTGGGTTACGGAGACCATAACCCACAGGACAACCAGTGCGCTGATTGGTCTAAAATTCCACATCTCATAAATAATTGTCTATGGAATTAGGGAAAACCATTGATTGAGTTTGTCCGGTTCCAGTATGGCACAGATTTTTGATAATGTGCTGTAGTTGACGCAGGACCAATCTAAGCCTTATCTATATCTATAGTTCCCAGTAGACTTTCTAAGGCGATCGCCTGTGCGGTGGGAATCTGGCCGTATGAAAAGACATAAGGCAAATCATGGGGAATTTCCGGCAAAAACTCTTCAAGTGTATAGGGACTACCATAAATCGCCAGTGCCTTGAGTTCCCCAGTTTTTAACAATTTTTTAAACCAAACCCTGGCTATTTCAGTTAATCCAGCACTCCAGCCAAAAGGATTACCACGAATAAATAACTGTAGCAAAGTGGGAGAAAATCCGGTTTCCGCTGTCGCCAAGGTCCCACTATTGCGATCGATAAGTTGTAATTTACAGCCCAATTTAGCGGGATAAGCGATCGCCGGAGTATGATGTCCCAGAAACCGACACCAAAGCAAATCATCGACAATCACCAAATTCCGCCACTCTTGGAGTTGTAGATTGTTTGATGGCAGCTTATGGGGCTGAAGATCTAACCCACCCCTAACCTGGGACTGTTGCAAAATCAAACTGACAGTTTTCTTAGCTTCAGGAGTCGATAAAGAATCCAAATTCAGACCAGAAACCTGACAGGTAGCAATTTTCTCCTTAGCCTTATTGATGCGATCGCAAGAAGCAGCAATCCTTTCGGGGGAAATCTCACCATTTTCGACCGCCTGACATACGGCCTTAATAGTGATTTCGGGATCTTCAGGCATTAATAGAATATCAGCCCCCGCCTTTACTGCCAATACGGAGCTACTCGCCAAACTGTAACCACGGGCGATCGCCCCCATGACCAAAGCATCAGTAACAATCAACCCCTCAAAACACAATTCTTGTCGCAATTTTTCGGTCAAAATTTTCGGGGATAAGGTAGCTGGTAGTTGCTGATCCCAAGCCGGAATCAATAAGTGAGCGCTCATCACACTATCAACCCCAGCAGCGATCGCCCTTTGAAAAGGCGGTAACTCGACCTTCGCCAACCGAGCGGCCGAATGAGGTAACATTGGTAACTCAATATGGGAATCTAGCGCCGTATCTCCATGACCCGGAAAATGCTTCGCCGTAGTCAGCACGGGGTATTTTTGACAGCCCCGGATAAAAGCCGTAGCCAAATTACTAACCGTTTCTGGATTATCCCCAAAAGAGCGTACATTAATCACCGGATTATCAGGATTATTATTAACATCCACCACCGGACCCAGAACCCAATTTAAGCCTATAGCCAGAGCTTCCGAGGCTGTAATAGCGCCCATTTTTTCCGCATAATCTTCAGCCAGACTGAGGTTATGATTAGCTATAGACCCCAAAGCCATTGGTGGTGGAAACCAAGTCGCCCCAGCAAAACGCTGTCCTACTCCCTCCTCAATATCCGCAGCCAAAAATAGGGGAACTTTCGCCCAGGACTGAAGCAATTTAGTTCTAGCAGCCATTTCCGCCGCGCTACCATCAACAAAAATCACTCCACCGACCCCTAATTCCTGTAACCAGTATTGGAGGCGATCGCGCCCCGGTTCCCAAGCCGGATAGCGAATTTGGTGGTCAAACAGATGACCACTAGCACGCACCACCACCATTTGAGCCACCTGTGACGAGAGTACACTCATTGATTATGAATTACCTTTGCGTGAGTTACTGTTGTGCTTCCGGGTAATCCCCCTGAGCATTATCCTCGGCTGTATCCGAGTTTTGGTGTTCGTGAGAAATCTGATTTAACAGGTCAATAATTTTATCCCCACGTTCAAGGGAACGATCTTCGAGAAACACCACTTCTGGAGTGCGTCGTAAACGGATATGCTTTCCTAAATGGGAACGAATATAGCCAGTTGCCGATCGCAACCCTTCCATAGTGGACCGGCGCGCTTCTTCTGTCCCATAGATACTCACAAAAATTTTAGCGTGTTGCAAATCCCCGGAGACTTCAACTTCCGTAATACTGACCATTCCAGTTCCCACGCGATCGTCTTTGATGTCGTAGAGCAATACTTGGCTAACCTCCCGTTTAATCAGTGAAGCCACGCGGGAAACGCGACGATCTGTAGCCATGACGATTACCCCCCAAGCATAGATCAATTATGGACATCCACAAAATCAGGCAATTTTCGATCCATTAGTTTCCTCTAGGATCAACTCTTGGTGGTCTGATTCTGAAATTATGCCTAATATTAAGTCTACATCAGTTCTATCAATTGCGACGGAGAAGGCGATCGTTTGAGCCATTCTGATTATCGAAATTCAACTGCGATCGGGTGGAACGTCTAACTCTAAACCTTCCAACCTGCGAGCGAGGTGGACCGAGTGAGTCGCTATTTTTGTTCAAAGTATGCTCAAGTTCTGAGGAATGAGAGAGTCAGGTGGCCTTCACAGTGCCAGTGTGCCAACAGAGATCTGAGGATGTCAAACAGGGCTTTGTGGACTGGAACAGGTTTTGACTAAAATGATAATTACTGGCTAACCCCTTGAGGCATTGGCAAAAATGCGGTACAAATAGGAATATAAAGATTTCTTTAAAAATTCAGGAGGAGAGCAAATGGATTTGGATCTTCGCATTGTTGTGGTTTTGTTACCGTTGATCGTTGCTGGAGGCTGGGCTTTGTTTAAAATCGGTAGTGCGGCGATCAGTCAAGCCCAAGCCTTTATGAAAAAATAAATCCCACAGTTCCATTGTTGATCCTAACTCTTACCGACTTCCCCCTGGGGGGCGGTCGGTAAGAGTTTGGAGTAGCAACCCGCCGCCGGAACTAGGGAAGATCCCGAAACTAGCCTAGGGAAGCACCATAACCACAGTCCCCATTTCCACCTTTTCAAATAGCGCCACTATATCCTCATTCCGCATACGAACGCAACCATGAGAAGCCGCCTGTCCAATGGAGTTGACTGTCGGGGTTCCATGAAATCCTATCGCATCCTTGCCATCATGCCAAAATCCAATCCAGCGCAAACCTAGGGCGCTATTGGGTCCGGCGGGGCGCACTTCTCCAGTCCAGGGATTTTCCCACTGAGGATTTTCGACTTTTTCAGTAACTTGGAAAGTTCCGGTGGGAGTCTCCCAACCGGGTTTTCCTACGGCTACGGGATAGCTTGCTATTTGACTCTCACCTCGATATACATAAACCCGACGTTCTCCCAAACGGAGAACTACTTTGACTGGTGCTTGTTGTTCTCCGATGGGTAAAAATTGGGAAGGGTCATCGAGGGGAGGTACATCAGGATTCAAAATACTTTGGTAAGGATAAATACGCGGTGCTGAAGCACTAGCAGAAAGGGTTTGTTCAGCAGTTGGACTTGATGCCATTAAAGGCTGTTGTCCTCCCACTAGCAACATCCCAATTCCTAGGCTGGCTAGTGCTACTTTTTCGGATAGCTGTTGAAGATTATTCAGTTTACCCATGATGCTTCCTCACCAAAAACTCAAACTAATTATTACATTTGACCGTGGCAATCATTGTTCGGTTCCGATCCCATGGGATGATCATAACTAATTAGCTCAGAATTAGTCAACCATATACAACAGGTAGGGACGCTTAGGCTCCTACCTGGGTTGGGAATTCCAGTTAATTAGCTTCCAGTTCTCTCAAGGCGGCTTCGGCTTGTCTGACACCTTCATGATCGCCTTGTTTCTCATAGAGTTCGCGGGCTTTTCTAAAGGAGGCGATCGCCTGGGGTTCTCGACCTCCGCGTTCTTTCAGGGCTAGACCTAAATAATAGTGAACTGATGGTTGGTCAGCAAAGCGATCGGCGGCGCGTCGGAAACTGACGATCGCACCAATATAGTCTCTTAATCTTAGCTGAATTTCACCGATCGCCATATTAGCTGCCACTAGATCCGGTTCCATAGCTAAGGCTTGTTGATAGGCTTGCATCGCACCCTCAAAATTCTCTTGAAGGCGGAATATTTCCCCAATTTGGAACTGAATTTCACCATTAAAAGGAGACAGTCGCGCCGCCTCTTGAAAAGCATCGAGGGCGGCGGTGCGATCGCCTTGTTCCAAATAAGCTATACCCAGTTTCAGATAAATATTAGGCTGATTAGGAGCCAACTCCATCGCCTGTTGTAGAAATTGTAGAGATTGGGAAGCATTTCCTTGTCTTAACCAAGCCATTCCCAGAGATGCGTTAGCTTCCCAGTTATTAGGTTCCAAAGCCAGGGCGGTTTGATAGGCTTCAATGGCTCCCCTATAGTCTTGCTGTCTAAATAAACTGGCTGCTAACCCCAGGTGAGCATTAATGTTATCTCTCTGTAATTGGGTAGCGCGCCGATAGGCTTGTGCTGCTGCTGGGTAGTCTTGCAACCGGGCTAGGGTATAACCCAAACCGTAGTAAAAATCGGCATTTTGAGGATCTAGGGTAATAGCATCCCGATAAAATTTAGCGGCCGCCTCAAAGTCTCCCCGTAAGGCCTGTACATAGGCGAGAGCCGAATAGATTTTAGCATCACTGCTCTCTAGCTGGACGGCTTGAAGGTAAACATTGAGGGCTTCATCCATATTGCCACTATTAACGAGATCTCGCCCCTTTTGGAGCAGGTCATTAAGTTCATTGATGTTCGCCTGGGAGGTGGCTTGAGCTAAAATCTGGGGAGGTTGTGCCACGGCAGGAACTACAAACACAGTGGCAGCGATCGCCAGTAAAACATTGCTAACCAGTAGTTTAGTTGTCTTGAACACGGTTTATTATCAGTGTGAGTATGAATAAGCGATTAGACCGACCCCACTTTACCCCCAGTTAGGGAAAAAACGAGAGCGAGTCTTTTTTTTTATAGCATCAGTAGCCCAATATGCAAGAATAATTGTGAATTGACTTTGAAGATCCGCGCACCCCGCCAGAATGAAGTCAGCTAAAGGGCGGAAAACAACGAAAGTCACTGAGCAAGCCGCCTGAACAAATAAAGCACTGGAACATGGAGAAATCCGGAACAAATACTCAACATACCTCAAAAGGCGATCGCATCAAGTTCCGGGTCAATACTCCCAACTGTAGCAACGCGGAGACAACCTTCAAGGCTTCAATTATATTTGATAGGGAATATTTACCCGATGTTAATTAAAATTGGCTTTGGAGCGGTTTAAATAATAATGGTGACAGAAGCGAATCAACCACAACCTACCTGGATCAGTGTTGTCCGTCTGCTGCGGTGGGATAAGCCAGCCGGACGGTTAATCTTAATGATTCCAGCCCTATGGGCGATCGTTTTGGCGACAGGGGGAACCCCGCCTTTAACTCTGATTTTGGTGATTGTCTTTGGTAGCCTAGCCACCAGTGCGGCTGGCTGTGTGGTCAATGATTTATGGGATAGAAACATTGACCCGGAAGTGGAAAGAACCCGTAACCGTCCCTTGGCGAGTCGCGCCCTCACCATTAAAACTGGTGTTGTGGTGGCGTTGGTGGCGTTTGCTTGTGCTTTCGGGTTGGCGCTATATCTTAATCCCCTCAGTTTCTGGTTGTCTGTGGCGGCGGTTCCGGTGATTATCTGCTATCCCTTAGCTAAACGGGTGTTTCCAGTCCCTCAATTGGTTTTGTCGATCGCCTGGGGATTTGCGGTTTTAATTAGCTGGAGTGCTGCTAATGGCAGCCTAGAAGCCACGACGGGTTTACTATGGGGGGCGACAGTATTATGGACTTTGGGTTTTGATACGGTTTATGCTATGAGCGATCGCGAAGACGATCGCCGCTTGGGTATCAACTCCAGCGCCCTATTTTTTGGGGACTTTGCACCAAATGCGGTGGGTTTATTTTTCCTGGGGACAGCGGCTTTGATGTTGGGTGTAGATTTACAAATGCACCTTCATCCGGTTTCTTGGCTGGCTTTAGCTATAGTGGTGATTCTATGGGCGCGTCAGTATTGGGAACTGCGAAAACCAGAGATTTCTCGGGAGACTTACGGCCAAATGTTCCGTGATAATGTGATCATCGGTTGGATTTTGCTGGCTGGTATGGTGGGGGGAACCCTTATGGGTTGAGTCTCGGCCGGCGATCGCAGATGGTGATAACTGCTAAAAATCAGGAGAACCCAGGGGAAGGGAACATTGAGTGCGGGTGAAATTGCTGTTTTCTGGACTCGGGGGGACTGCTACCACCTCTAAGCGCCCATTCATCAACCCTAGTAGGGTCTGATTGATTAATAGACGCATCCCCGGCGAAAAGGCTATATGATTGGGGTCAATGTTGGTGCTGATGCTGGCGGGAGATTTTAGCGTAGACTCCAGCAAATCCCAGGACTCACTCCAGGCGCTGATGGGGCGTTGGTCATCAATCCAAATGTGAACATAGCCAGACTCTGGGGAGATATGGGTGGAAACTTGCACTTTCCCCGACTCACTCCCGGCGATCGCACCATCGACTAAACTAAGTAAAACTTGCTTGAGCCGAGGGCGATCGCCAATTACATACACTTGCGCCTCGGGGGGAATAATTGACAGGCGGATGTTGTGGTTAGCTGCTTGTAAGTGGGTCAGTTGTTCCACCTCCGCCAAAATCTCAGCCAGTTTCAGCGGTTGCAGGTTCATCTGTTCCCTACCATGTTCGGTTTTAGCGACCATAATCACCTCGTCCATTAACCCTACCATGCGGAGGGTGGCATCATGGGCTTGTTGGATAAAATCCCGTTCCTCTTCTGGATTTTCACATAGATCGGCAAGGATTAACTGTAAAAAGCCGATGATGCTATTTAGGGGCGATCGCAACTCGTGGGAAGTACGGGCTAAAAAACCGGCCTTAAACTGGCTGATTTCTACCGCTAAATGATAAGCCAATCGCGCCTCCTGCAATTTGGTGGCTAAAGCTGCCACCTGCGGATCACTAAAATCATTAAGTTCTGAGGTTTCCGACTCCGGTGATGGCGATCGGGAAGTTTTCGCCAAAGGGAGTTTTGGGGTGATGAATTTCATCGCCCCCCCTGGAAGTCGTCGCTGGCCTAGCCACCAACCCAGTCCCAGTCCTGCACCCAAATAGATAAATTCATTCCAGCCCATGAGTTTGTCACGATTAGTTGAGATCAGTCTAACAACAGCACTCCACCCTTGAATTGTGACATACTCTGTTGGGGTTGATATATCCTATTTAACTGTGGATTTGGGCAAGGGGCCGATTAACTCTACCCCACCGCTTCTCAGTATTTCCCAATCTCCATTTTTTGTCCACCGCACCACTGTTGAGGGAATGGCAGATCCAGACTCTGGGGGACTTTCCTTTAAACTGAGAACTTCTGGAAACTGCCTATCAATATCAGCCACTGTTAATAAGGGTGGTTGTCCCGAAAGATTAGCGCTAGTGGTAGCCAGTGGCCCAGTACGTTTGAGGATTTCTAGGGCAATTTCACACTTAGGAACCCGTAAGCCAATGGTGGTTGGATCGGTGGGATTAACTGCTGGCGGCACTGCTGAAGAGGCTGGTAGGACTAGGGTTAAGGCTCCTGGCCAATACTGGCGGGCGATTTGCTGCCAGCATTCTAATTCCCAGGTTTGGCTATCTACAAACTGCCATAAACTCTCTGCTGTCGCCCCCATCAAAATTAATGGTTTATCGGGGGGGCGTTGTTTGGTCTGAAAAATTGCCTCAGCCTTGTCTGGACGGGCTGCTAAGGCGGGTACTGTATCTGTGGGAAAGGTGATCACGGCAACCCCTGCGATCGCCGCTTTAATTAGTTCTTCTTGGGAAACTTTAGCCATAGCATAGTCTGGTAATGAGTTGACGGGCGGCCAGTAAATGGCGCATTCTTAGGGTTAGTCATACCAGTTAATTATATCAGGAAATCACCGAAACTGACGCACCAAAAACACAGCCCATATATCTATTCGTAGCGTCAGAGCAGTTCATCAGAATTTCCCCGAAAATCACCGGAACTGACGCACCAAATATATGATATATCCTGGGAATAATTAATCATATATTTTCATTATTAATGGTGGCGGTGCGTCAGGTTTTAATATCGTCGATTTTTGCCAAAATGTCGGGGTCTGACGCACCCTACAACTTATATCATCGGATGAATATATGGTGGCGGTGCGTCAGGTTTTAATATCGTCGATTTTTGCCAAAATGTCGGGGGTCTGACGCACCCTACAACTTATATCATCGGATGAATATATGGTGGCGGTGCGTCAGGTTTTAATATCGTCGATTTTTGCCAAAATGTCGGGGGTCTGACGCACCCTACAACCTACCACCGATATGGTAGGATTGACATATAGGTTGGAGCAATATCATGGCAAACCGAACTGTTTTGGGTGTATCGATCGCCATTGCACTGCTGGGGGGTGCAGTTGTCTGGGTGGAATTACAACAGCGGGAGGCGATCGCAGAAGCCCGACTGTTGGCAGACTCGGCGGGGGCGGTTGAAACCCTGTCCGGCTACGATAGTCTTTCTGCTGCTTACGACTATCTACAAGCGGCGATCGCACGCCTAGAAAATGCCCCCACATTTCCCAGACAGTCCGAGTTGGAAGAACTGACTTCTCTACGTTCCCAGTTGCAGGTAGTCCAACAAAAGCTAGAACCCGAAAAAAAAGCCCGCCAAAATTACCAGGAAGCCATCACGCGAGCCATGTCCGCCTCCCAACTCGTGCAGAACCCTCCCCACCCCCCTCCGGTTTGGGAAGAGGCGCAAAGAAAATGGCAGCAGACGATCGCCCAACTGGAAAGCATCCCACAGGCTACCTCCAGCTTTGGGGAAGCCCAGGAGAAATTGACAGGATATCGGCAAAATCTGGCGGTGGTGAGCCAATATGTGACCAGATCGCGCCAGGCTGTGGAATTGAACAATCGCGGCATGGTGCTAATTCAATCAGGGGATTATAGAGAAGCGATCGTCAACCTCAGTCAGGCGATCGAACTCAATCCAGCTTTGATGGAAGCCTACCTAAATCGAGGTTTTGCTTACGCCGCCATGGACAGCCACCAGTCAGCCCTTTCTAATTATACTATCGCAATTCGGGTTAATTCGTCAAGTCCTGAACCCTACTATTTTCGCGGGGAAGAATACCTAAACTTAGGCAACTATGAAGATGCTTTGAACGATTACAATAAGGCGATCGCCCTAGATCCTAATCGAGCCAATGCCTATTTAGATCGGGGGTTAATTCATTATGAACTCGGCAACCCCAAAAACGCAGCCGATGACTTCACCAAAGCCTCCGAATTGTTAAAGGATAGCGAAGAACCAGCCATCCGCCAATTAGCCTTTAATCTCGCCAGAGATATCCGCGCCACCTTGGAAGTAGACCCCGTGGAAACTGAACAGTCAGCCACCCCATCCTCAATGGTCCCAGAAGAAATCGAGCCAGAAGAACCCGATACAATTATTATTTATCGCCAAAGGCGCGTCAAAGCCAGCTCTATCAGCCCTTCCAGAGTTACCCGGAGTCCGTCTAGTTCCGGGAGTCGGTCTAGTTCCCGGAGTCGTTCTCGCCGCCGATAATCACACCTTAAAACCGTGGAATTTCGTGTCGCGGGGAGTTGCAGAAACCGGCTTTTCTTAGTGATAGAAACCCCGTTTATTGGT
>NZ_JARPLC010000078.1:0-24827 GCF_032350395.1 Limnospira sp. PMC 289.06 | reverse complement strand
GGTTTTGTCGCCATGCTCTTGGGCAAAAGCCTTGAATTTATGCCAGTCGGTAATTTTGTGGTTATTGCCAGGTCGGTGATTAGGTTTAGGGAGGAAGTCTCCGGTCTGTGCTTTTCTTTGCAGCCAGAGATTAATGGTGTTCCGGCTGACATGGAAAACTTGACTGGCTTCTGTTTTGGGCATACCGTCTAGTTCAATTGCATTAATAACTTTTTGTCTGAGGTTGTAACTATAGGGGGCTGGCATTTTTGGTCTTCTTAGTCATCTCGTCCTCTCCATTATACGTCCTAACTTTCCTGTCTGGTGCTATAGATGTGTTATTGGGAAAAAGCCCCGCTGATTTGTTGGTCAAGCGGGGCTTTTTACTGTTGAAAGTTTGAATGTAGGATAGAAATAGTCCGGTCGCTGACCCGATGCTAGGGAACTCTACCATCGCAGCCAGGTAAAGCTCTGTAAAGAGTTTGGCGTTATTCACGGGATCTTCATATTTTCCCATTAGGCTTGATGTTGTAGCCCAAACCCTGCATCCCCCTGGAGGTAGAAATTATGCCATCAGTGTATCTAGCACTACTTATATTAACATTTGGCTCTCTTTTGGTGTATATGCAAACATCCGAAGATATTCCCTTTGTTTTGGCAGGATTAACCGGAATTGTTTGTTTTATATGGGGTTTCGCCTTTGCACACTGGAGCCTACAAATCTTAATTGTTTTGGGTCTATTAAAACTATATAAACTCCACATTCCTGATAGTCTCACTTCCCGGTAATGGACAAAATACCCCTGAACTATCAGGGGTATTTTTACTTTTAAGGTACTCGGTCAAGACTGACATTAAGTAAACCATACCTTTCCCAGCCTTGAGCATCAAAATGCCACCATTCAGTCATTAATGGTTCAAAGCCATATTGTTTCATTTTCAACTCTAATAAGTTGCTATTGCGACGGACTTGGGGTTCATTGCCTGTGTAATCTCTCCAGGCTTTCTCGGTAAAATCATCGTAATCTGTAGGCATTTCCAGAGGTTGACCAGTTCTCAAATCTACTAGAGTCAAATCAACCGCCGCGCCGCGATTGTGACGGGAACCCCGCGCCGGATTACCTACATAACGGGAATCTGGGAGAATTTGCCACATTTGCCAGGTCACAGACCAAGGGCGATAACAATCATAAACCATTAACCCTAATCCCATGGTTTCTAGGTCTTTTTGTACCTCCGAAAGTCTTTGGGCGAAAGGGAGACGCAGGAGACATCGAGGCACCGGGTAAAGGGTTCGGTTTAAAAAATTATTGGCGGTTGCATAGCGAATATCTAAGCGAATATTGCGATTGACAGATTGAATATCTACCAGTCGATTAGCTGATGAAACTTGACTATAATCTGTAATTAGATTAGGGGGAGGTGTTTGGGCGATTAAAGGCTGGCTGTAAGCTGGTTCTGCCCACAAGTTAGATGACCAAAATACCAGGAAAAATGTAATGATAATTAACGGGATTTTTCTGACCATATTACCTGCCTTTTATCAAGATGTTAGGGGGTTAAATGTAGATCAATTTAATCTGCAATCAGGGAATTATTAACTAAGTATTGATATGGATACTAAGAGTAAATTCCCTGAGCCAGAGGACTTAGATGCTTAATCTTTGATAGATTTCATCTAAATGTTTCAGGTGATGTTCAGCCCGAAAACAGGATTCAATTTCTTCTGGGGATAGGTAAGACTGGATGGCAGAGTCTTGGCTAATTAATTTATGAAAATCCCCGTCAGGAGTATTCCAAGCCTGATGAGCGCAGGATTGAACAATGCGATAAGCCTCCTCCCGACTCATGCCTTTTTCGACTAGGGTAAGTAAGACGCGCTGGCTGAAGACTACGCCACCATAGAGGTTCATATTCCGCTTCATGTTGTCAGGATAAACCAGAAGATTTTTCACCAAATCTGTGATTTCTACTAACATGAAATGGGTAATAATGGAGGCATCGGGTAAAATCATGCGTTCGACAGAACTATGGGAAATATCCCGTTCATGCCAGAGGGCCACATTTTCTAAGGCGGCGATCGCATGACCACGCACAATGCGGGCTAGTCCGGTGAGGCGTTCGCTACGGATAGGGTTGCGTTTGTGAGGCATAGCAGATGAGCCTTTTTGACCCCGTGCGAAAAATTCCTCTACTTCTAAAACGTCTGTACGTTGCAGGTTGCGGATTTCTACGGCAAATCTCTCAATGGAAGCAGCCAGCAAGGCGAGGGTTTGCACATATTCAGCATGAATATCTCGGGAAATTACCTGAGTTGAGGCGGTGTCGGGTTGCAGTCCCAGTTTTTGACAGGCGATCGCCTCTACCCTCGGATCAACATTAGCATAGGTTCCCACCGCCCCGGAAATCTTACCTACAGCGATTTGTTGTCGCAGACGTATGAGACGTTCCCGGTTGCGACAGACTTCGGCTAACCATCCGGCTAGTTTGAAGCCAAAGGTGATGGGTTCGGCGTGAATACCATGCGATCGACCAATCATCACGGTATTTCGATGCTGTTGCGCCTGATAGCGAATGGCTTGGGCTAGGGTCTCTACCTGTTCGAGAAGTAAATCCGTACTAGCTACCAGTTGCAAAGCTAGGGCTGTGTCTAAAACGTCGGAACTCGTTAACCCTAGGTGAATGTAGCGTCCAGCATCCCCAACATATTCGTTAACATTGGTGAGAAAGGCAATCACATCATGGCGCACTTGGGCTTCAATTTCTAGGACGCGCGCTAGGTCAAAATTGGCTTTGGCTTTAATTTCCTCCACGGCTGACTCTGGAATATAGCCGAGTTCGGCTTGGGCTTCACAGGCGGCAATTTCCACCTGTAGCCACGTTTTTAGCTTATAGTTGTCTGTCCACAGCGAACCCATTTCGGGTAAGGTATAGCGTTCAATCATTGGGATTGTCAGAACTCTGTTGATTTTTAAGGCTAGTGTCTAAAATTCTCTACTGGCTAGGGTTTAGCGGGTTTTGGCTTAATCGGGAAGTTTGAACACCCGACGATCGCAAAATCACAGCTCCTCGACCAATATTTCATTTTGACATACCACCGTGCCTAAGATTACTAGATTCCCGGTCTGTCAACACCGATCAATCTGGGGATGTATCATGGGTGCATTTGGGAGACCCCCAGATCACCAGCCAGCCCACCCCCAGGACCACTAATCAGCTATGCCTTTTGAGATATTCCTTTCAGCCTGTTGTCAGCTTAGGGGCTTAACATAAAATTAGCAAGCGCTATAATATCAGAGTTTTGTCTTGTCCTGACTCTCTTGAGGTGCTATCGGCTATATGATGAAAGGAAAATTTTATAGGTTTCATCGAGTAATTAAATGGTTTGCGATCGGTTTATTAGCCGTGGGGATGTTCGCCCCTTGGGGAACTGCAGCGATCGCACAATTGCCACCCCTTCCCACATTTCAGGATATCACGAGAGTCAGTAACCCTCGGATTCGAGCTAGAGCCTGTGCTAACTTATTTTGTGCCCCGGTTAGACTCGATAATCGCAGCATCCTTGAAGTCACTTCTCAACCGACTATCTCCCCAGATCATCCTCAAGATTTTGACGTTCAGCAGAGAGTTCAACGCATTGAAAAAATTTTGATGTCCATTGTGGCGGCGGTAGAAAATCCCGACACCCTCGGAATTGAAGTGGGTATCCGCAATGATGAAACTGTCGTGTATGCTCCTGAACAACCGCAAATACAGGATCAGGTGATCATCACAATTACTGATTTTGACTCCCTTCATCAAGGACAATCTAAAAAAGCGATCGCTAAACAGTGGCGAGATACCATCTATCAAGAATTGTACCGTTCCATCTCAGAACGCCGCGCCTTTCAACAGTATTTCTGGAATCGCAAACTTCCCTTTACCCTCCTATTTTTGGGGATAATCATCCTGAGTAGCTGGATATTATGGCAAGTCCAGAAAATCATTGACCGAGAAAATC
Organism: Limnospira sp. PMC 289.06; assembly: GCF_032350395.1. Taxonomy (NCBI): domain Bacteria; kingdom Bacillati; phylum Cyanobacteriota; class Cyanophyceae; order Oscillatoriales; family Sirenicapillariaceae; genus Limnospira; species Limnospira sp. PMC 289.06. The sequence goes on along the minus strand of NZ_JARPLC010000078.1, from coordinate 20,848 downwards.
AACGCATCCAAAATTTATCTCAAACCGCCACAGATATTATTGAAGCTGACCCCAACTCTGACCCTAAAATCATACCTAAATCCCGGTTTAAATTTGGATTTAATCAGATTTGGAGTCGTTTACCCAATCTTTCTCCTAATCAAAAAAAGCAAGTTATTCAATTCCTCCGGCAGGTAACTCAGTGGGGACAAATTTTTATTTGGTTAGGGGGATTAGCCTATCTTTTATATTACTATCCAGCCACCCGCGCCATAGGTGTAGCCCTAGGGGGAGTTCCCCTCTCTTTATTGGTTTATTATCTCATTGTCATTGCCTCCATTAAAATCAGCCATTTGTCTATTGAATATTCCTTGCAAGAATGGGTTAACCAATCTCTGTTTAAATATCCCAATTCGCAGCAAAGATTTCTGTCACGACAAATCACATATATGGCAGCCCTGAAAGGTTTGGCATCATTTACCAGTTACTTTGTTGGCATTTTGTTGACCCTTAATACCATTCTCAGTTCAGTTTTTAATATTCAGATGAATGAAATATTAACCGGGGTCGGTGTCATTGGTTTTGCCTTAACTTACATCTTTCAGAGTACCATTAAAGATGTCTTAAATGGCTGTTTAATTTTGTGGAGTGACCAATATGCCGTCGGTGATGTAATTGCCGTAGAAGATAAAAGTGGTTTGGTCGAGTATATAAATCTTTATATCACCCAAATTCGCAATCTTGATGGCAATTTAATCACCATTCCTAATGGCAGTATTTCCATTGTAGAAAATATGACCAAAAATTGGTCGCGAGTTAATTTTACTATTGAGGTAGCCTATGATTCCGATATCCGCAAAGCCATGGAGGTTATGAAACAAGTCGGAGAAGAAATGCTACAGGAACCCCATTGGCGGAATTTGATTTTAGAATTACCCCAAGTTTTGGGGGTTGATGCCGTGAGTCATCGGGGAATATTGGTCCGCATTTGGATTACTACTCAACCTGTGAAACAGTGGGAAGTCGGTCGAGAGTTTCGGTGTCGGGTCAAAGAAGCCTTCGACCGTGAAGGGATTAAAATTGGCATTCCTCAGCAAACTTTGTGGCATCAAGGCTATCATCATTTATTAGACCAAAATGGTAATCATGGCGGTGAGTTTTCCTCTTCTGTCAATTGACACTGACCTTATGACCCCCAATTCTCCTACTGAAGTAAGATGCAGGAGGCTAGATTAGAACTAACAGTTCCCAAACAGCCTGTTATTTATATGGGGTAGGAAATGCTCGGCGTGGTAGCTGTAGCGTGAATCCGTTAAACTACTGATACTGACCTGGGGATGGGGTACTGAGAACCCCCTAGTAGAGGAAAATTGATAACTAATGAGGTGGACTTGAGATTATTGTGTTAACTGAACTGAAACCGAAAATTTCTGAATTAGAAAATCTGGCGCGTGCCATTAGCTACGAACATCAGCGGTGTCTAGGAAGTCCCCAGACGGCGTTAGTTCCGGCTTACCATGCGGGAGTTTTATTGCTACAAGCACAAACCAAATTGACCTCGACTGACTGGGAAGGTTGGCTAGAGTCGATTGATATTTCTGCCCAAAGTGCTGACACTTATATGCAGATTGCTCGCACTTGGCCAGGATTTCTGGGGGTGGAAATAGGCATCGAGGCGGCTTGTATTGGGGAATATGCACCACAACCCAAACCTTTGGAATCAGAAGCCCAGAAGGAAGTAGAACCCCCCATAGAGGAAGTAGAACCCCCCATAGAGGAGGTCAAGGACTATGATACCCCTATTGATGTAGAATTTACCCCGGTTCCCCCAGAGGAGGAAATACCGCCCAAGACGGAATTGATTAGCTTTGTAATTGAGGGTGCTGTAGTTCCGAAGGCGCGTCCCCGGGTTACCAGTAATGGGACTTATTTACCTCCTCGATATCGGGAGTGGCGGAACCGGGCGGAAGTTGAATTGTATCGCCAGATATCAGAACGGAATTTAACAAATAAATTTCCCCTCAGACGGGCGGCGGTGACTATCCGTTTGTTTGGTAATCATCGGACCAATTCTGATATTGATAATTTGGCTGGTGCTTGTTTAGATGCTTTGACGTTGCAAGGGGCGGGGGTTTTGATGGATGACCGCTTGAGTTGTTTACCTAAACTGAGGGTAGAGTTTTTTCCAGATATCCCTAAAACTGGAGTATGGATAGACATTGAACCTCTTAGTTATTAACAGTTAATTAGCGGTTAATTATATAGATAACTTTTGACTAATTTAAATGCAGTTTAACCGCTATTTTAGCATCTTGTACTACGTCAATATATAACCTTTCTATATGGGTGATATTCTCATCTAAAGTATATTTTTCTAGGACTCTATTTCGGGCTTTTTTACCTAAAACAGTTGCCATTTCAGGGTGGTCTCTAAACACAGGTAATAAGGTTTGTAGTTGACTGCTAACGCCTTGGGTTTTTAAGACGACACCCGCGCCATTTTCTAAGACTTCACCATCAGCACCAGCATCGGTGGCTATGCAGGCGACACCACAGGCCATAGCTTCCAGTAGAGATAAGGATAGTCCTTCGACTAAGGAGGGTAAAATAAACACATCGGAGCCGCGTAAAATTTCGATGCGCTTATCTTCATCGCCGATAAAACCTGCCCAAATTATGCCGTCTTCTAAGCCATACAAGCCTTGCAGATAAGGGGCTAAGGGTCCATCTCCTACTAATAATAGGCGGCAGTTTTCACCCATGCGGGCTTTTTTCCAGCCTTTTAACATGGCTTCGACATTTTTTTCGGTGGCGATGCGTCCTTGATAGACGAAAATCCGATCGCTTTGAAGTTGAGATTTCAGGTGGGAGGGTCCGGGGGAATATTTTTGTACATCCACGCCATTAGGAATGATGGCGACTTGGGGCGAGGTAACTCCGAGTTTAACGAGTAAATCTTTCTGAATTTGAGAGAAGACAATTACCCGGTCATAATTAGCCAGGAAGGGAGCATAAATCTGGTACATCAGATGCTGAGTCCCAGAAGTGAGGTTGCGGAGTTTGCGATCGAAAGGGGGGTGAAAGGTGGCTACTAAGGGTAAATTTAATTCTTCGCAAATTTCTGGGAGGAGGAAATCAAGGGGAGACAGGGTTAGGGAGGCATGAACCAGATCAGGCTTTAATGCTTGCAGAGACCGCATCAGTACCTTACTAGATTTGAGGGTAGGTATGGTGTAGATCTGAGACTTATAGAGGCAGGGAAGTGGCACTTCTTTGGTCCTCTGAGTGTCACCGAAAGAATCGCTATTAAACTGGAAATCTTGGGCTTGAATTTTCCAGTGCCCATTTTCTAGCGACCATTGTTCTCGACGTTCGGGGTGGGTGGTTTCTTGGGCAAAATGGATAAAGCTAACCTGATATCCCCGGTCAAGCAGCATATTGGTTACTTCCCGGGAGTAAGTGACGTTACCGCAAAATGGTGATTTTTTTCCAAGCCAAGCAATGTGCATTCAGATATGTTTGTATAATGGTGGTGTTTGGGGATGACTTTATCACGGAGTTTTGACAGTTGGCATCTGTACTGGGTACAATTTGAGTTCAAAATTTACCGAGTCCTCCCCAAATCATGCCGGAAAATATGCCCCAGGCTGAACCAATGCCGGCAGAAACGATAATGGCTCCTAATAATAGGGGGGTGCTGTTGTCTGAGGGGTTGGTTTGCAGCAATTGAGGAAATAGGGTAGATGCGATCGCCCCTAAAAAAGCGCCAGTAATTACTCCCAGGAAATTACCCCAAACCATACCGACCCAGGCTCCCCGTCGTCCAGCTAATCGTATAGCAGTGGGGAGGGGTGGTGCGCCGCCAATGCTGCCAAAAGTGGCACCAGATAGAATCCCCCCCAAGGCACCAATTCCGGCCGCGACAATGGCCGTGACAAAGAGGCGGGAGATAATTTCTGGGGTGGAGTTACCAGGCTGGTCTATTTCCATGGCGACCACAGCGATCGCCCCTAAAACACTACCGATCGCTGTACCCAAAAATGCTCCCCATATAGCACCTAGAACCATACCATTTTTACCATGTACACGGCCTTTGGGAACCGATAGAGGGGGTTTAAATAGGTTCCAGATGGTACCCCACACCATACCCATAAACGCCCCCCACAGAATCGCCTGACCAATGAGGGCATCTTGTTCTAAAGCCCCAAAAATGACTCCAGCTATGGCGGCGGCGATGAAGGTTCCACATAGACCCCCAATGATTACCGGGATTTTGCTGGGTCCGGTAATGGGTTCGGGTATGAATAACCCGGCGGTGGCACCGAAAAAACAGCCCCAAATGCTACCGACGATCATGGCTCCCAGTATGCCGCTGGTGGGTCCAAAGAGGGCAAAAATTATAGCCACTATCGCTGATAAACAGGTAACTCCCCAAACACCGCCAACTATTGCGCCTTCGGTAATATGCCAAATGGCTAACCAGGTGCGCGGTGATCTGATAATGGCGGGAGGTTGGGGACGTTTGAGAACTCGTCTGGGGCTTTTGGTGGTGGGGGTGATGACTCGCGATGGTTGTTGGGGACGGGTAACTCGAGAGTTGAGGGTGAGACGATGGCGCTTTTTGATTTTTAGTGGTTCTAGGTGTTCACCGGAACGCACGGCTTCTCGGGAGGGGAAGGGATCGCGTCCTCCTAGTTGGCGGGTGCGATCGCACCAGGGACAGGATTTTAGATGGTTACTGTATCGGTGTTGTCGATTCTTGGCACAGGTGGTTAGGTCCGATTCTGCTTGTTTGAGGGCTTGTGTCCAATCTATGGCTGTGGGGCGTTTTTCCGGGTAGCGGTAGCCGCCATCGAAGCAGCGGATAAATAGCTCCTGTAGGCTGGGGTGAAGGGTTTTGAAGGTGGGGGCTAAGGGCATCGGTTGGTAGGGGACTGGTTTTTTCCCATAGACGAAATGACCGGCTTTGATGCGCGCTTCTATGGCTGGGGGGTCGCCACTGCCTTGATATACTCCTGAAAAGGGGTGTGTTCCTTCCATTAGTAGTTGAAATATCAGCACGGCTAAACCAAAGCGATCGTGTTCTGGGGTGCGATCGATATCTCGGAAAGTCTGATGTTGCAATTCTGGGGGGGTAAATTCCGCTTTTCCTACCGGACAGCGAAAGGTCAGCTTAGTATAGGGGTCGCACACTTGAAACGAGTCTGTATCTACTAGGGTGACAATAGCGGTATCGCTGACTAGAATATTGGATTCGTTGACATCTCCTACTACATAGCCTCCGCTGTGAATGTCGTTAAAGGCGGCTGCTAGGTTGCGTGCGGTACGGTGTAGGTAGAGATAGTTAAATAGGGGTTTCTGTTCCCGGCGGGTTTTGGGGGTGTAGAATGTGTGGATCGGTGCGGCGGCGGTGACGCGCGGCATTAAATACCCGACAATGTGGGGCCGGTTATCGAGAGTTCGCAACAGGTCTATTGGCCAAGCGATTAAGGTCATCCCCGGCATTACAGCTAAATTGGCAGGGGGGGCGTTGTACATTAGGGTTAGTTTGTCTGCGTCTTCGTCTGTCGGGTTATGGTAGATTTTGGCTACTAGGGTGGGGTCGTTGGCAACAACGTAGATGCGACCCTCACCACCACTCCCAATGGGGTTTCTGGTGTCGAGGGTGATGATTTTTCCATTAAACTGGCGCTGCAACCGCATTATGCTTAGGAAATTTGGGGTAGGGCTGATATTATCCTCAAGGATAGCGCTTTCGGACCATCATCAATGCCAATTTAATTGTCGTCCTAAAAATTCCTCTAGTTTCTGATTATGGGGTCGGAAAAATTCCTGGAGTTGCTGGAAAACGGCATCTTGGCGATCGACTTCATATTCTCCAGCGTTGAAAGGGTGATATTTATGGAGTTGGTGCGGCGGGAGTTCTAAAAATTCTAAGACTTGATTTAAAATGGCTTGGGGATGTTCGTAAAAGTCCTCACTACGAATAATTAAAAACTGTTCCCGGGGAAATACTGACATCCAATTTTCCAGAAAATCGATATATATTCCTCTGGCTAGATATTTCTTTTGCCCTTGTAAGGCGGGAGCATTGAAAAAGTCGATATCGTCTAGGTTAGACATGATTTCTAACTCCGAGGCAAAGGCTTCTTGCCAAGACCTCTTTTCCCACATTAATCTCTGCCAATGATAATAATGTGAAAAACTCCTGATTATCGGATTTCTTAACAACACAATCAGTTTCATGGACGGAAATACTTCCCAGACCCGCTGGGGAACTTCCAGGGTTTCTAAATAGTGAGGAGTCGCTTCTCCAGTGATAAATTTGGCTGAGGTCGCCAGGTGGGGAAAATGGGAAAGATACCAGTCTAAGCCTCTATAAAACAGCATAGTCCAAAAGTAAACTTCTTTTTTGATGCAGGGTAATACTTGCGGATGTTTACTTAAATAGTTGTACAGGGAAGTTGTGCCGCCTTTTTGAGTGCCAATAATTAAAAAATTCGGGTGCATGGGATGGTTATTATCCCAATATTGACTAGCAATTTCTGGTCGATTTTTTAACAGTTTTTTATGGCTGGCATTTCGATAATGGCTGATGGCTTCTTGGATATCTCCTTGACGACTTAAAGCCTCTCCTAGGTTCATAGAAACTATATGAAAATCGCCAAAATCTTGGAGTTTCTGGCGATAGATATCAATGACGACATCAAGTTGATTGTGTTCGGCTAATAAATTCCACAGATTCCAATATGACCAATAAAAATAAGGTCGAATATTAACGGCTTTGATATAGGCTTCTATAGCTTTGATAGGTTGTCCTTGACGCAGAAATATTTGGGCTAATTGCAGACAAGCATCGAAGCATTCTAGGTCGATTTCTATGGCTTTTTGGTAATTTTTAATCGCCTGATTCCACTTATTGAATCTCACGGCTACCTCGGCTAGTTTTTGGTAAATTATTGCCGATTTATCAGGATGGTTATTTAGGAGTTCCTGATAGTTACTGAAAATTTCCTGCCATGATTCCAGTTGGTTTAAAAGTTCCAATAATTTTAAGTAAGGCCATGTTAATTGTGGTTGGAGGGTTATGCCTTTTTGATAGGCGGCGATCGCTTGTTTTATATCTCCTTGTTTTTTGCAGATTTCCCCCAGCTTAAAATGTATCCAATCTATGTCTGGCTTCAGTTTAACACATTGTTGATAGGCGGCGATCGCTTCCTGGTAGTTTTGCTGTTCTGTGAAAACATCCCCCAAACGACTATAAACATAATACAAATCTGGGTTCATTTCCAGAGCCTGTTTATAGGCGGTTATGGCTGATTTCCATTGTTGACAATTGACGAAAGTTTCCCCTAAATTATAGTGGATTTCTGCCACATTTGGGTAAATTTCCATCGCCTTTGTATAAAGGGCGATCGCTTGGGTAAATTTTCCCTGATTATCAAGGGTTTGGGCAACCTCAATATATTCAGTAAGTTTAATATTTTGAGGCTCAATATCGATGGCTTTTAATAAACAGTAATTAGCTTTATTGGGTTGATTTATTTGTCCAAATACTTTGGCTAAGTTGCGATAAGCACCGCCAAAATCTGGCTTAATTTCGATAGCTTTTTCATAGAAACTAATGGCTGATTGCCACTCATTTTGTTGAGCAAAAAGACTGCCAAGATTAGCGTAAACTTCTGCAAAATCTGGCTCGATTTCTAAGGCTTTTTTATAGGAGGCTTCCGCCTGATCAAACTCCCCCTGTAGCTGTTCAACAGTGCCGATAATTTTGTATGCTGGAGCTAAGTTAGGATGGTATTCTAAGGCAGTTTTACAGGAAGCGATCGCCTCTGAAAATTGCTGTTTCGCTAGATATGTGTTAGCTTGCTGATATAGCTGTAATGCTATGATTTCTTCCGAGAATGGCATTATTACTTTCAATTTTTGGGAAACTTCCAGGATGCTTTTCTAACATCTCCTTACAACTCATATACATATCATAAAATTCGCCAAATGTCAACCCTTGACCAATCATTAATTTAATCCCAATCAAACTGTAAATTTAAAAAATCCTGTAATCTTTGATTATGAGGATAAAAATAATCTCGGAGTTGGCTATAAACTGAAGGTTCAATTTGGGGATAACGTCCTGAGTTATAGGAACAATAATTAGAGAGTTCATAGCTAGGTAAGCCTAAAAAATCCAAAACCTGATTAAAAACTTGGGAGGGATTTTGATAAAAATCTTCACTGCGGATAATTAAAAACTGTTCCCTGGGGAAAATCGACATCCATTTTTCCAGAAATGGTAGATATAATCCTCGCCAAATATATCCGGGATATTGAATTAGCTTACTCTCCGATTCTAAGTTACTTTTGATTAGGTTTAACTCCGATTCTATCACGATTTCTAATGGTCTATATTCCCGCATTAATCTCACCCAATGATGATATTGAGATAAGGCTCTCGTGATGGGATTACGAAGTAATACAATTAATTTAATACTAGGAAATTCCTCAAATATACGCTCAGGAACTTTCGGGGATTCTAAATAATTCGGCGTGGCTTCCCCGGTGATGATATTAGTATCGAAAATACTGGGGGGAAAGTGGGATATATACCAGTCTAAACCTCGGTCACAATGTTGATTCCAAAAATGAGTTTCTTTCTTAATAAAACCTACCATTTGAGGATGTTCTTCTAAGTAACGATACAGAGATGTAGTGCCACCTTTTTGAGTGCCAATAATGATAAAATTGGGCGGGAGAGGAGAGGATTTATCTGCTGATTTAGCCACGATTTCAGGATGCGATCGCCGCATTTTTTGAACAGCAGCATCCCGATATGCTACCATAGCTTCCTGGAATTTTTTTTGATAGCTGAGAAGTTCCCCCAAATTCAATTTAACTTGTTCAGAATCGGGAAAACGGTCAATGGCTGCTACTAAAATTTCCCTGGCTTGGTCTAGCTGTTCATATTCAGCTAAAATATTCCACAAGTTCCAATAAGACCAAGCAAAATCAGGTTTAATTTCTATGGCTTTAAGAAAGGCATTCATAGCATCTTGAGTCCGACCTTCTTACAGTAAAATTTTACCCAAACTGCGATAGGTTTCAAAGCAGTTATAATCTACGGTTAAATGTTGACAATAAACTTTAATAACTTCCTCCCATTGATGATGCTGAATTAAGATTTTTTCTAAGCTACGATAAGTCATAGTTGACTGGTGATTAACTTCCAGAGCCTTTTGATAATACAAAATTGCCTGTTTCGGTCTTTTTAATGCCTTCAAAACTTCCCCTAAGTTATGATAGGCTTCAGAGGTATCAGGATATAATTTAATGGCTTGTCGATAACAGGCGATCGCCTTAGTAAATTGGCGCGACTTTAGCAACAAATTTCCTAACTTTATATAATCATCTGCACTGCCTTTTTCCGGTTCTAATTTCAGAGCTTTATATTGACATTTAATAAAATTATCCGTATCCTCTAACTCAGTCCATACCTTGGCTAAATTCCGATAAGCTCCGGCTAAATTAGGATTAATTTTTAACGCAGTTTGATAGGCTATAATAGCAGGTTCCCACTGGCTTTGTTTCGCATATAAACTGCCTAAATTTGAGTAAACTTCCGCAAAATGTGGTTGAATTTTCAAGGCTTGTTTATACCATTTTTCCGCCTCAGCTAACTCTCCTTTACATTGCCAAGCTATCCCCAAAGTTTTACAGGCGATCGCTAAATCCGGGTACAGTTTTAAGGCTTGTTCAGCAGCTTTGATAGCCGCATCCCAGTCCCTATTATTAATGTATATAATAGCTTGCTGGTGAAGCTGCAATGCCAAAAATTTAGGAGGTAGAGTCATAAATAATCCTGATGGTAATAATTAATAGTAGGATTGATTAGGTCCGGCAATTTCTGATAACAAAATTTCCAATTCACCAGGCTGGAAGCCATCTCCAGTTTTCACTAAAAATAATTGATACCCTTCATATACAATATCTACCCAGTCTTTAACCTTTTCTAAAAATAGATTAATTCCCCGTTTCGCTTCTTGTTCTTCGTTATCTTCTTCCGAGACATTATAATCATCAAAAATCGCCATTCCTCCCACCTTTAACAGTCGCCATGATAGCAAAGCATCTCGGAAAGCTACCGTCGCCAAATGACAACCATCAATATAGATTAAGTCATAGTAATTAGCCGCCAGAGAATTGAGAATATTTTGAGAATATCCGACTATTTTAATCACGCGATCGCCAGCATTAGTTTTAGCAATATTGCTATTAAATTCCGGTTGAAAATAGGGGTCAATACAAGTAATTTGTGCCGTCGGATGAGTCAGCACATAATCAAGAAGCCAACAGGCTGACATCCCCTGAAAACTACCAACTTCTAAGGCTTGAAAGCCGGGAATACCCGCCAGATGATGTAAATGTTTTTCCCAGGTGGGGATATTACTACTAAACCAGTCTCGGGTAAATCGATAATTGCGTTGTTCGCTCAAATACCATCCCCGCAGTTTTAAGGCGGTGCTGTGATAACTAGCAGCTTCGTCTAGGCGGTTACGTTCAGATAATAAATTACCAAGTTCTGTATAAGGTTGAGGAGAGTTAGAGTCTTCCTGGGTGGCGCGTTTTAGGGAGCTAATTTTTTCCTCAAACTCCTGGTATTGTTGACAGATATTCTGATATTTTTCCAGGATTTCAGCATTCTTAGGTTGACATTCACAGGCGAGTTTATGAAAGGCGATCGCTCCTTCAAACTGATAATTTTTAGCTAACATTTCTCCCAAATTTAAATAGGGTTCCGGGTACAGTTGACTAAAGCCTAACTTTTGCCAATTGTGATCCGGTGGATGACTAATCATTTCCGACAACCACTGACTAGCCTTATCTACGTCTGCTTGACTCTGTTCCCGCATAGCATAACCCAATTGACGATATAAACTATTACTAACTCCTGGCTTGTCTTCGGGAACTTTTTGTAAGGCTTGTAAATATATAGGAATGGCTTCCGAAAAACATCCGTTTTGACTTAAAGCATCCCCCAAGTTTTCATGAGCCCAGTAGGAGTTGGGGTTTAATTCAATGGCTCGAAGACAAATAGCGATCGCTTCTTTAACTTTACCAACCTCCAACAAAGATCGCCCTAATGGGAGATGAGACCAAGGGGTGTTAGGGTTGATTTGCATGGCTTTTTGATAAACAGAAATCGCTTTTTCTGGTTCCTGTAAGCGAAACCAAGCATTTCCTAATTTATGGTAGGCGAGTTCGTTTTGGGGGTTAATTTCAATGGCTTTTTTATAGGCGGCGATCGCTGGTTGCCAATTTCCCTGTTGAGCCAACATATTTCCTAGGTCTACATGAATGCGATCGCATTGAGGGTTAAGTTCAACACCACGCTGATAAGCTGCTTCTGCTGCTGACCATTTTTCTAAATTACTGAGCGCATTTCCTAATAAATAATAGGCTTTAAATGAGTCAGGTTGTTTGGCGATCGCTTGCTGACAATAACTGATAGCATCTTCATATTTTCCAAACATAATTAATAATTGAGCCAGGTTACGATATAACCCCACCAAATCAGGATTAAGACGCAAAGCCACATCATAGGCTTGTACAGCATCTTCCCATAATTTATGTTCGGCATATAAACTGCCCAAATTCCCGTAAACTTCACCAAAATCTGGTTTAATTTCTAATGCTTTTGTATAGGCAATTAAGGCAGGCTCAAACTCGCCTTGTTTCTGGTAAGCCAGTCCCAATATTTTATAGGTATCTGCCCAATCAGGCTGCATTTCTAAGGCTAAATTACAGCAGGCGATCGCTTCCTCTAATTTGCCTTCTTTGAGATGATCAATGGCTTGGTTATGGTGTATAAAAGCATAGTTTTGGGCATTCATTGATAAACTCATCCGCAATTTTTACACTCAAACAACTCATTAAATTATATCAGCAATTTCCATGGTTTTTAATAAACTGTTGATATCTATATAAAAATTTTGATTTCTATCCATCTCATCATCTATTTCCTTGGGAAATTCTGGATTGAATTCGCCCACTAAGTAATAATAATCTAATTCACAAATTTCGCTCATAGTCCAGTAACAGGGAAATGAGGCTCCGGGAGGAAATAACTCAATTACTTTAGTTCCAGGTTCACAGAAAACTAAGTTAGTTAACCCAGCACCATGAGGAGAAATTACCACTTCCGCATGATGTAAACACAATGCTTGTTCTTTCACGGACATATTTTCAAGATAGACCACTTGAAAACCTAATGGTTTCAGGATATCCATCAACTCCTGTTCATTGATAACTTGGCGAATATAAGCATTAGCTCTACTAATATAAATTTTACTAGAGTAATTGCATCGATTATCCTCTTCCAGTAATGGATGTTTTAAAACTAAATCTTTGAGAAAATCACAAGCCCATTTGGGTGTTGATAAAGTGCGAGAGGGAACCATCAAAATATCAGCTTCAACGTGACGAAAACAGCCAAACATTTTTTGGTTTTCGGGAATGTCAAACATAGCTAAAGTTTCATCCTCATATTTGTGACCAAACTTATTAACCACAATTTTATCAATGGGGAGTCCGCTGGCTAACACCAGATGCAACCTAGGTATTACCTCAACCATCCAATGAAAATAGTTTTGTCCACAATAAGCAGATACAAAAGCAATATTTCCTTTTAAGTGTATGGTCTCTGGTAAATTATGAGCAGCTAAAGCAATTCCTGAGTTGTCGGAAGATAAATCTTTAACAACCTGATTATTGGCGGTTATTATTGTGTGTAAAAAACCAGTATTTAAGCCTCTAGCTTGTGGCAATATTTTCACGGAACTGGCTGGTTGCTGGGTTCGATGACTTGTGAAACCCAAAAGATTATTAGAAACTGTAGTTGGCTGTTTAAAATTAACAGAAGTAGATGGATATATCTCGATAGTTTGAACATGACTACAATTTTTACTATTGATTAACCACTTTTCTGGACTTGGTAAATTACAGAATTTAGAAAGCAGATCATGAGGTAATTGTAAATGATTGCATCTGTGAGCATCTTCATGTCTTCCTAAGTGTTTTAAATTGAGCTTAATTTGGGTGTATGCTTGATAATGATTGGGGTCATTTTTCAGTGATTCAAAACAGACTTTTAGGGCTTCTTCCCACTTTTGCTGAGACATGAAGACATTAATAATTTCTTCATAATACCAAGTACAATTTTTGATGTTAATAGCATTTCTATAAGCCTCAATGGCTTGGTCCAAATCACCCAATTTTTGTAAGCAATTCCCCAAGCCATTATAAAACCAGTCATGATTACTATTTATAGATATGGCTTTTTGATAATTTTCTAAGGCTTTTAACCAGTCTTGATTTTGATAACAAGCATCTGCTAAAGATCCATAAAACCATTGGGAATCAGGATTTTGATTAACCAGAATTTGATACTGATATATTGCCTGTTCATAACGATTTTGGTTGACTAAAATCTTACCCCAATTAACTCGATTATTGGGAGATTCTAAAAAACTTGGGTTGTGTTCAATGATGGTCTCATAAATGACTAAAGCAGCATCCCAACATTCCTGCTCAATTAAAGTTTCTGCCAGGGAATAATAGTGTTTGATAAAATCAGGCTGTTGTGATAAAATTAATGGGTATAATTTCACCAAATCTTCCCAGCGATTTAACTCAAATAATGCCTTAGATAAGCCTAAATAAAACTCCAGAAAGTCTGACTTTAATTGAATGGCTTTTGGGTAAGCATCTGCTACATCTTCCCACTGCTGGAGTTGGGTGGCAGCTTTGGCTAATTGATAATAAGACCAACAAAAATCTGGGTTGATAGCGATCGCTTTCCGAAAAGCCGACACCGCCAAAGCTGGTTGATTTAACGCCTGAAAAGCCTCTCCTAAATGGTGATGAGACCAACTAAAATCCGGTTGGATAGCGATCGCCTTCTCAAAAGCCGACACCGCCTCGGCTGGCTGATTTAATTGCATCAGACCTAACCCCAATTTATGGTGGGCTAAAAATAACTGAGGATGGTAAGCGATCGCCTTTTGAAATGCTGACACCGCCTCCGACCATTTACCGGCTTCAGCCAAGGTATTTCCTATCTGTAATTCCTCCTGTCCTCGCTGTTTTAAAATGCCATCTAATTGCAGTCCCCGTTTCCAGTAAATTTGAGCTTCTTCTGGTCGTCCTCTCTGGGTTAAAACCCTCGCCAAATTGCGATATACTCCCCGAAAATTAGGGTCAATATTGATGGCTTGCTTTAAGGTGGTTTCCGCTTCTTCCCACCTTCCCTGTTGCGCGTAAAGACTGCCAAGATTTCCATAAGCAGCCACCAAATTAGGGTCAAGATTGATAGCTTTTTTATAGGCATTTTCAGCGGCTTCTAGGCGGTTACTTTTTTGTAAAGCCAACCCCAAAGTTTTATAAGCCATAACCCATTCCGGCTGCTGTTGAATCACTTGTTGACATTTTGCGATCGCCTCATCAAATTTTCCTTCTTCTAAATAGGCGATCGCCTGTTGATGAAGACTCACTAATTCCCCCGGAAGTTGAAAATCACGCTCCATATTATTCACTCACCCCTAGACTCACTATAATTATATACTAATCTTGCCAATTATTTACATTGGTTAAAACTCAGTCATTAACCGCTATTCCAGCCAAATTTTACCTCTAATAAATCCTCTAAGGCTTGATTGTAAGGTTCGTAAAATTCTCCCAACTTATAGCGCCATAGTTCAGTCACATCAGGATAAAATCGAGAGTTGTATTTTGGATATGTTTTTAATGAATAATCTGTTAAACCCAAAAACTGATGTACTCTCGTTAAAGTGGCGGCTGGACTATTATATAAATCCTCGCTTTGGAGAATGAGAAAATTATCTTTGGGGAAGATAGATAACCAATGTTTTAAAAATTCAACATATATACCACGCGCCAAATAACTATGGGGACAGTCCCAAATCTGACGATTACCTTGTTTAAAGCGGTTTATTTCTGAGGCGATCGCTGTTGATAAATCTCGCGACTCCCAACCAATATTAACCCAATGATAGTAATGAGAAATAGCCCTATCTATGGGATTTCTTAACAGCACAATTAACCTTATATCAGGGTAAAAATTAAACAGACGTTCTGCTACAGGCTGACAGTCCAAATAACTAGGTGTGGCTTCCCCAGTCATAACCCGATTAGCTTTCGGCATAGTACAAAAATGGCTCAAATACCAGTCCAAGCCTCGGTCAAACTTCCGAGACCAAAACTCAATTTCTTTGATGACAGATAAGGCAGTTTGTGGATGCTTTTCGAGATAATAATATAAGGAAGTAGTCCCACCTTTTTGAGTGCCAATAATCATAAATTTAGGCGGAACTCCAGGGTTAATTAACTCCTGATTAAACTTAATATTTGTGGCTTGACAGTTACAATTAATGGCTGCTTCTAGGTTTCCCTGTTGGGCGAAAACTTCTCCTAAATTAATATACAATTCATAGGATTTGGGATTTTTAACAATGGCTTTTTTATATAAATCCACCACCTCCCCTAAGCGTCCTTCAGCTTTAAGCAATATCCACAAATCCTTATATAACCAAGGAGGTAAATTCGGCTTTAATTCCATAGACCGTAAATAAGCCTCAATCGCCTGATGCCATTTTCCCACCTGAAATAAAGCATTTCCTAAGCTGTAATAGACATCATAACTATCAGGATGCTGTTTAACAATCTGATTTTGAATATTTACCTGATGTTCAAGTTCCCGTTGACGTTCCCAAGTCTGATTGAGTTTTGGTAAAATATCTTGATTTTCTGGGTCAATAGCCAAAACTTTTTGATATAATATAATTGCTCCTAACCAATAATCTTTGCGGGCTAAATTATCGGCTAACTTTTGATAAATTGTGATATTTTGAAAGGATGGCAAAATAGTTAAGTTTTCGATGACATTATCAAGATATCCCTGACAGTATCCCGCCAAAGCATTACCTAACTTTTCATCAATATCGGGCAAATTTTCATCAAGTTGACAAGCTGTTAAATAGGCATCAATAGACTTTTCCCATTCACCGATATAACTGTAAGCATTACCCAAGTTATAATAACACCAGGGAAAATGAGGCTCAATAGAAATTGCCTGTTGATATACTTGAATAGCTGCCGACCAATGACCCTGTTTAATCAGAGTATTGCCCAAATTATTATAAGACCAAAAAAAGTCCGAATTCAGAGCGATCGCCTTTTGGTAAGCCGACCTAGCATCCTCCCACCTTTCCAGTTGAGAGAAAGCATCCCCTAATTTATGGTGAGACCAGGAGAAATCAGGGTTTAGCTGGATCGCCTTTTGGTAAAAAGCGATCGCCTTCTCCAGCTTTCCCTGATCTAAATAGTTTTCTGCCTTTTCGTGTAAACTTAAAGCCTCTGCTTCCGGGTTAGGTACAGACATAAACTCATTTTCAAAAATAACTAATTGCTCAACCAAACTCGACCAACTTTATGCCTTAGTTGTATAGGCCATTCTCACCCACCAGCATTGACTCTAAACACCTAAATTATGAGGTACTTAGAATAGATCCCGGTTCACAAAATATATGAAACCATAAAGAGCCCCAGCCATGACAGGACCTGCTATCAATAACCCCGCAAAAATCAGAGAAATTGATGTACTATAATATACAAAACCCCCATAAGGAATCAGAAATCCCAAAGCCGCAAGAATGATTTTAGTAGGAGTCCACTTAATATCCTTTTTCAGGGTAGTATTGAGCAATTTTTTGTCTTTAATGTATGTTCTTTTGCCCATGCTATTATTTCCTCAATTTTGGCGATACTGAGATTAAGTTAATCTGAGTGTAACAATACCCCAATCCCTTAGAGACCATCAACTTCTGTTTTTTTGACCAAGGACCAATCATGTCAGCAACTACTCGCCAACCCAGAGTCAGTGTCATCATTCCCGCTTACAATGCCGATCGCTACATTGCTGAAACCATCAACAGCATTTTCAGCCAGAGTTATCAGGACTATGAAATCATTGTAGTCGATGACGGCTCTACCGACAGCACCCCAGAAATTC
Source organism: Limnospira sp. PMC 289.06 (assembly GCF_032350395.1). Taxonomy (NCBI): domain Bacteria; kingdom Bacillati; phylum Cyanobacteriota; class Cyanophyceae; order Oscillatoriales; family Sirenicapillariaceae; genus Limnospira; species Limnospira sp. PMC 289.06. The sequence continues at coordinate 3,786 of NZ_JARPLC010000078.1, read as the reverse complement.
TCCAATCCTACGGGTCACGTATTCACAGTATATCCCAAACTAATGGTGGCATCGCAGCAGCCAGAAATATCGGTATAGCAGCCGCTAAGGGAGAATTAATCGCCCTATTAGACCATGATGATATTTTCCTCCCGGACAAATTGACCGCCCAGGTCGCCTGCTTCGACTCTCACCCTGGGGTAGGACTGGTCAACAGTGGTTGGCAAATCATTAGTGCCGACGGTACACCCCAATCAAATATTGAACCGTGGCATAATACCCCCAGTCTCACCCTAAAAAGCTGGTTGACTGATACCCCCATTTTACCCAGTGCGATGATGTTCCGGCGAGAATGGTGGGAAAAGGCGGGAGGCTTTAACTCGCGGTTTGACGGTGCCGACGATGTAGACTTTGTGCTGCGACTAGCCAAAATGGGATGCAAAGCCACCTGGTTAAAACAGATAACCGTGGGCTACCGCCAACACGATCGCGCCATGTCCGTTTCTGATCCTACCAAACAGTTAGAGGCTTTTAATGCCATCCTAGAAAACTTTTTCCAACAACCAGACCTGGACGACTCTATCCGCCAACTAGAGAGGCAGACCCGTTATGAATCATTAACCTGGATGGCTTGGCGATTTTATTATACTGGTCATCAGACCAAAATGGCAGAATTTCTCAGGCGATCGCTTTCCTATACTCCCTACGGCCACCCCATCACCCTCTCGATCTGGGTTAAGCGCTTCATCGGCTACTATAGTGGCTTCGGTGAATTAATGGATACCCACAGCTTTAGACAACAACCAGAATGGCAACAACTCCTCAATGAAACCCTCCCCAAAACTACCCCTAAAGTTAGTGTAATTATTCCCGCTTATAATTGCGATCGCTATATTGAACTGTGTGTCCGAAGCGCCCTAGAACAAACCTATACAGACTATGAAATTATCGTAATTGATGACGGTTCCACCGACAACACCCGGCAGGTTCTCGAACCCTATTTAGACGTAATTTCCTATCACTATCAAACCAACCAGGGAGCTGCCAAAGCCAGAAATTATGGCTGTAGTTTAGCGCGGGGAGAATTTCTCGCGTTTTTAGATAGTGATGACTTTTTTTTGCCCGAAAAACTCGCCGAACAAGTTACCCACTTCCAGGAAAATCCCTCCATTGATTTAATCCAAAGTGGCTGGATTGTGGTTGACCAAAATTCTCAATTCCTAGCCCAAGTTAGACCCTGGGAAAATGCACCAGTCTTGAACTTAGAAACCTGGGTTTTATATAAATGTGTCCGTCCTAGCGCCTTAATTATGCGGCGGGAATGGTGGGAAAAGGTGGGAGGATTTGATCATCGTCATCCCCCCACAGAAGACCTAGATTTTGTCCTGCGGTTATCTTTAATGGGTTGTCGCACCGTTTGGCTGAAAAAAATGCACGCCTGCTACCGCCAACATGATTGTAATTTGATGTCTGGAGGGGAAAAAGTCATCCGCAATACGGAAGCCTTAATGAATGAGTTTTTCCGCCGCCCAGAATTACCCATATCTATCCGTAAACTGGAAAGAAAAGAACGCTATGAGCGCTGGATATGGTTAGCATGGAGAATGTATCGAGATGGCTACCCTAAATTCATGGTAGAATGTTTACAGAAGTCCTTGGAATATAGTGATGCTTCCTCGGTAGAGACTTTACTACACTGGACAAATGCCTTTCAGAATATCTCCCAAGAGTATGGGGAAAAGTTATTGATTGAGCAACTAATTAAGAGTCCCGAATGGCAGGAGATTTATACAGTCTTTATCGGGGGTTCAAGATTCCGCCAAAAATCACAGTTAAATTTATCAACATCGGTTTTAATGAATCAACACATTATTTTAATTAATACAGATGATCCTGGTATTGGCGGACTGGCACAATATGATCATCTGATTATGTGTGAATTGGCGAAAATTGGTTATCAAGTCACAGCAGTTAGACCGAAACATACTAGCCCTTTAGTGGAACAAGAAGGGAGTTTCGGAGTGCAACAGTTTTGGCTAGATTATAGTACCAGTTCGGATTTGGCTAGAGTGTTGAGAAATTGCCAAGATTACGAAACATTGTATTCTCAACTGAAACCGGATTTTATTATCTTTAGTGACGGCTGGCCCTATTCCCATTTTGCGGCTAAACAGGTGGCTATTGAACAAAAAATTCCCTATGCGATCGCCCTAGGTTTAGTCATAAGTGAACACGCCGATTTTTCCATGGGTGATGATATCCCATATCGAGAAGCTGTGCGCTATCAATATGGTTTGGCGCGGGTGGTCAATGTGGCGGCGCGGGAACATTTAAACATTCTCCATCAGGATTTTAAATTACCTGAAAATAAAGGCAATGTGGTTTATTATGGCCGATCGCCAAAATACTTTAACCCCCCTAACCCAGAAGTGCGAAAACGGTTGCGCCAGGAAATTGGCATTCCCGAAAATGCAGTAATGTGTTTTACCTCAGCCAGACTCGCCCCAATTAAAGGCCACCGTCATCAACTAGAAGCGATCGCCCACTTGAAAAATTCCCCGATTTGGTCAAAACTATATCTGGTATGGGCGGGAACCGGAAAAGGTAGCGATCGTGATGTGGAACCCGAACTTAGGGAAATGGCACAACAGCTAGGGGTAGCCGAAAAGGTGATTTTCCTGGGTCAACGCTGGGATGTTCCCGACTGGCTAGATACCTGTGATATCTTTGTGTTAACCTCCTATTCAGAAGCCGCCCCCTCCTTCGCCGTTATGGAAGCTATGGCTAAGGGTTTACCTATTGTCGCTTCCGCCGCCGGTGGCATTCCTGAAGGTTTAGGGGGAACCGGTAAGCTATTACCTAACCCCAATGTTGACCCAGCCGCCACGGCGCGGGAACTCGCCCACACTCTCGAAGAATGGGCCGTTAATCCTCAACTGCGACAAGCTATGGGACAGGCCAGCAAACTGAGGGCCCAACAACTATTTCGGGAAGAACGGATGCTTAGGGAAACTATAAACATCTTTCAGCAAGCTATATCAGCTCCCATAAGCGATGAATTTGCTCAGGGTGAGGAGGTGATAAAAGGGGTACAAAACGTCAGCCAAAGGCTTCGCTATCGGTCGCAAACGTGGCAAGCATGGCACGCCTACACCACCGGAGATACAGCCGCAGCGGTTGAACATCTCCAACGGTCTCTCAAATATTCTTCTTTCCAATTCACGACTCAAACTATCCTAGACTGGGTTAATGATTTCGTGCGGTTATCCTCTTTAAAAGGCGATCGCTTAGATGCGCTTTCCTTTGCTAAATTGATAATGAATAATTATTAATTGTAGGGGCGGGTTTTGCCGTCAATTATCAATTCCCCACCCAGGTTTTGATAAACCCGCCCCACCGTTTTCCCTGAGAAACTGGGTTTCTTGACCACGATATGGGTGGTGCGTCAGATGAACCAAATTAGCCGTTAACCCGATATGTTATCCCTCTGACGCACCCTACCAGGGTGATAATTATTAATTATTAATTATTAATTGTAGGGGCGGGTTTTGCCGTCAATTATCAATTCCCCACCCAGGTTTTGATAAACCCGCCCCACCGTTTTCCCTGAGAAACTGGGTTTCTTGACCACGATATGGGTGGTGCGTCAGATGAACCAAATTAGCCGTTAACCCGATATGTTATCCCTCTGACGCACCCTACCAGGGTGATATAGCACTAGTCAATACGGTTAGGACGCAGCCTTGAGAACAGAATCCATGGCATCATCGAGAGAATCAAACTGCTCACGTGCAATGGCGAATGCGG
>NZ_JARPLC010000077.1:0-25291 GCF_032350395.1 Limnospira sp. PMC 289.06 | reverse complement strand
GATTTCAACCACACTTTAATTTTGGCTTTGCTATTATTTTTAGCAAAAGTCTGGAAGGCATAAACATCAACTCTTCTGATAGAATCCCACCAATTATCATTAACCCTTTGAGCGGCTCTTCGTCGCCAAGAGTCGCTGAGTAACTTGATAGCTTCTTGTCTATTGCTGGGGGCTAACTGATAATACCTAACAATTGTGTCTTCAGGAGCAGAAGTATTCCCTGTTCTATTTAAAGCTGACGAGCTAGTAGTATTGTTGTGAGACCTGGGAATATAAGATTGAGGCTTAATTAATATTGCTGCAATAATAAAAGCACCAGCAATCACACTACCGATAATTACCTGATCTTGCCAATCTATTTTTTGTTGATTTTCTTTCATATCTAATAGCTTCCTATTGAATTGGGTTTGACAGCATATCTTAAATAATTTATTTAGGTTGACTATGGGAATTTTGGGGATTATGATTTTTTTCTAATTCTTCTTGTCTCCTTTTTCTTTCGTTTTCTTGAGAAGTTTTAAAAGATTCTGCTAATTGATCTTCAATATTGGGTACACGATCAATTCTGGCAAAATCATAGTCGGTTTTATCCTCCTCTTGTTGTTCTATGGAAGAAATAGGTTTTGCTGATGACATGGCAATTTCTGAGGGAGGAGAAGCATACCCCAAACCAACAATTGCTTGTGCAATTTCAACTCCGGTATACAACTTATTAACCACATCACCTAGCTTCACCTTTCTTTGTTCGGCAGTCTTAATTTGTTGCACTAAAAACCCCATATATTTTTCACAGCCATCAATTTCACCTTGATAAGTAGATGACAGTTTTTCAAACAAAGGTGCAAATTTATCAAATTGTTGATCGTGCCAAGTCAATTTAATATTTTCCCATTGAGTAGCTACCTTTCCCCACTCTTGCTGTAACGTTCCTCGAAATTGATCTAACTGCCTGAGCAAGCACTCAGCATCTTCTAAGTTAAAAGAAGTTGGTTTAACCATATCTATCTTTTCCTGATTTATAAGTCGGCTAAACGTCCAGACAATTTTTGTTTTTTAGTCTCATTTATTTCAATTTGTTCTCGAACAAATCTGATGTATTGATCGCTTTCTTTTTCCGCATCATTATAAGTAGAGATAAATTTCTCAAATATCGGTTCAAATTTATCAAATTGTTGATCGCGCCAAACCGATTTAAGATTGCTCCACTGGTTCAAAACCCTTGACCATTCATCCCGGATAGCCTCGTGAAACTGTTCCAGTTCTTTGAGTAGATCTTCTGCATCTTGAGCATCAAATGAAGTTTGAGCCATAACCCTTTCTCCTTTTATTAATAATTTTGTTCAAACTCTTTCAAGATATCATCAAACTTTCTGAGCCATTCCAAGGCATCGTCACCCGCTTCTAAGGCTCTTTGTACCATGTCTTTGGTTTGGTCGAAATCTTTAGTAAATTTGTCTTTACTTTCTCCTTTCCAAGAATCATCACATTTTCTCCAAGCTCCTTCAACTGCCTTAAATTTATCAGTTGTTAAATCTTGGAAATCAGACAAAGCCGCAATAAATTTGGCTAACTCTTGTTCGTCAATATCCAAATCTCTTGACATCCTACAATCTCCTAATCACGTCAACCGTTGTTCAAAATTATGGCAGTATTCGCCAATTTCTTCTTTTGTGGGGACAGCATAAGGCTTAAATTTCTCTAAACCTGCGGTCGCCGAATCATCCCGAAAATAAGCTCTGAGTCGTGGTAACTTTTCAGCATGGACTTCTCCTAATAGCAATCGAGAATCATCTCCCGGCATATTCAAGGCAACCCGCAGGTCAAAATGGGTTAGCCAAGAACGATTATCCCCGGTCAGTTTGAGAAATGTTTTCATATCTTCTAACCAGAAAATAGTATGGATACCCAATTCAGACCCTTGAGAAATTAGCTTGAGTAGTCTTTCGGCATCTTCGGAAGGTTCTTCACTACGATGACCCATAACAGGACGTAAATTTTGCGATCTGTTTAACCCTCCCACTGCATAGACAAAAAATAGGGAATCTCCTAAATCATCGGGATTTTGGTCTGGGTTTTCTTCTCGTTGTTTTAAACGTCTTTCAAATTCTTCATAGGTCTCGTTTAATAAAGTTTCAGCTTTAATAACTTGACAATCTGGATCGGCAAAACGTTTAGCGATTTGGGTGGGGAAGTAAGAGTTAAAGGCATTCCTGAAATTGATGGTCATTTCTGTCCAGTCATTATCTTCATCAGGAATGGATAAATCAGCAATCATAAACCGTGCTTTTTGGGGTTGATAGCAATGAATTAAACTCATTAATATTCCCCCAATAATTCCCAAGACAATTTCTTCAGAAGAGCCAACTATCATCATGTTATTGCGGGGACGACGACGGAAAATCGCTTTAGTATGATCGCCAATTCTCATCGGTTCTCCCAGCCAAGCAATCCCCGGAGTTTCTTGAACTACCCAATCTGGTTCTTTAATAACTTGTTTATTTAATTCTTTCAGGGAGAGCCATTCAGTCATATCCGATAATTTAACTAATTGTCGATTATGACTTAATTTAGTCGGTCGAGATCCATTAAAGAGAATTAAAGGTTCTGAGCGCTGATAATGATTTTGATTGACAATTTCCTGAATATTGACTAAGGCATTGGATCTTTCTTGAGCAGAAATATCAGCGACTTGACCGATCTCATTTTGATTTTTCTTACCATAATCTTTGTTATAAATCACCTTACCTGGTTTGTCCAGCAAATCTACAGCATCGGTATTTCCTTCCGCTAATACTGAAGATGCTGTACTTTTATCCATTTGCTGTGCCATTCTCAGGTCAATTTGTGAGTAAATACCTCGACTCATATTGGGTACATTGGGAGACTGAGATGCAATTAATAAATGAATCCCAAATGCACGTCCTTGTCGGGTTATATTATCCATCACTTGGTTGAGACTGCGGGTAATATTATCATTTTCCTGGAACATATACTGAAACTCATCAATGACCACTAAAATTCGTGGCATTGTTTCTCCAGTTTTATCCCGGTAATCTTGCAATTTGTTTAAGTTTCCTGCTGATTTAAACTTGATGCTGCGTTCTTCGATTTGTTTATTGACATACTCTAAAACACTTAATCCAAATTCGCGATCGCTTTCAATCGAGACAACTTTGGCATGGGGTAAGGCTTTTTCTTCGTTCAACTCTTCGGCATTTTGAGAAGTTTCTCCCTTTTCTGGATCGACATACATTTGAAACTCGACTCCCTCTTTAAAATCAAGTAAATATAACTCCAATTCATCGGGAGAATATCTCAGCGCCAAACTGACAATAATTGCATGAAGCGTATAACTTTTACCTGAACCTGTTTTACCTGCTAACAAACCATGACTGACCAGTTGTTTGTCTTCATTTTCACCTAACCAAAATTCCAACTTATCCATTGCACCCATTAAACCGATAGGCGCTCTGATTTCTTTCCTGCTATCCTCAGACCATGCTTGTTGGGGATAAAGTTTGGAAAAGGGTAGAGTTTCAACACTAATTTTTTTCGCTTCTTCTGTAATGAGTTGTAGGATTTGATTAAATTGTTCGTTAGGTGGGGGTTCATCTAGTGCGACTTTGAAAACCAAATCATTAGGTAACTTCAACTCAAATAAGGACTGATTGGTATTTTGAGATGAACGAAAATTCTTTTGTCGAGCCGCAGTTTCTTCAGTCGGATTGATATCTAAACAGGTCAGTTCAATTTCGTCTCGACTATTGATTGAGTGAACTTTAACTACAACTTTTTGGCCGACAGAAACCGCTTCTTCGGGTCTGTATATTCTTCGATCTACTAATTTTGGGGTTGGTACAAATCCTTGAGTATTGGGCAGAAATTCAACATAAGCACCCCCAGAGGTCAAGCTCGTAACATATCCCGAATAAACATTGCCCTGCTTGGGTTTTGCTCCCACACTCAAGCCATGTGTGGGGCTAATAACGGTACAAAAATCCTCAAATGTTCTGTAATCAAAGTTTTTCGGTTTCTCCAAAGTTTCGTCAATATGCAAAATCACATAAACACCCGCCCTAGAACCATTTAACCGGATGCTTTTCAGATCTTCCCACGAGTTGTTGTCAAAGCCAGTGGGAAAATCAGCAATAAATAAATAACGATAGGGTTCCGCTACAGACTGAGCCGCAATATTATAATCTTCTATGCTTTGGTAATTTTTACCTAAATAGTTTTGTAGAACTTGCTCAATATGTTCGGTTAACCCTCGCAGTTGTTCTCGAATATCATCACTGCGAGTATAGGTTTTCTGACCTGAAATAAATTGATGTAAATTCTTGAAGGGAAAAGTATTTCCCATGCTTACCGGGTCAATAAATATTCCTTTTAATTTTCTGACGGGGAAGGTACTGACCACTCGCAAAGCGATAGACTCTAAACCCGCAAGTGCGGCTTGACGAGATTCCGCATCACTGCTAAAAATTGCAATGTGTCCGGGCTTAAAGTTGGGCAAATGATTAGAAAAATCTCGGATTGGTATCAATGCCGGAACTCTAGCGGGTGGCTGTACTTGATCCAGTAAAAATTCACCAATTCGTAAAACACCAGGAGCCAGACCACCATTTTGAGGTTTATAACTATCGCTATTCTCTGAAGGTGTCCAACGGGGATCATTCCAAGAAGCTGATAATAAGCGGGGGTTATCAATTTGATTTACTAATTGACTAATTTCTTTTTGTTTTTGTTGCAATTTTTGAGAAAAAATATTGCCCTCAAAAATCGCTCTTTCTTGAGCAAGCTTAGTATCTTCATTGACTATATATAAATTTGATAATACTTTCTTTTTTAAACTTTCTGTTTGTTGTTTTAATTCACTTTCATTCGCCTCTATTTTCTGAGAAAATTGTTTTTCTTCTTGAATAATTTGATTTTGCAAATCAGCTTTTTTTAGATTTTTTTCTTGTTTTTCTTGGATTAGCTTATTTAAATTTTCTAAAAAACTTGCCATATTTCCTCCCTATTTGACTAGAAAATTAAAATCTTAAAAACATAATCAAGTGGAATTTACTCATTCAACAGACAAAATTATAAGAAAATATATTAGTGTTACCCAGAAAGTCGTTGCCAAATCTTGCCAGACGATTGTGACAACAACTGCAACAATAACAGTTGAAACAAGGCGCAACATTTTTTGATTTTTCAGGTTTTCTATTTTCTTTTCAATTTCATCTAATTTCTCGCCAACCTGAATATTTTGATTTTTTAAAGATTCTAATTGATATTTTTTTTGATTTTTTATGTTTTCTATTTCACCCTTTTTCATGTTATTGATATTTTTGATTTTTTCTAAAGTGATATTGATATCATTTAAGGCTTTATTGATGCGATCGCGATCTGTCTTTTCTCCAGAAACGTAGTTACAGTCAGTTGTGGGCAATGATGAAATGTCGTTGATGCCCAATTGTTGAGCCAATTTATAAGCTTCTTTTTTGCGAGAATTATGCCAACTCAATTCTCGTTTAGCATCTAGCAGCTTTAAATGTTGAGTATTGATGGCATGAAGAGCTTGGTAATAGTCTTGAAGCAGATTTAGGTCTAAATTTTCTGGGTAGTTTTGCTCCATTGTTTTGCCTGAACAGAGTAATTTGGTCAATCAAGCATTAAATGTATCTTCGTATACCATAAATTTTCCGGGTGTAGATCCTTTTCCGATTGATGTGGTTGACTGTTTCCTCGGAACAGCTTTGGCAATTTACTTAAAATAGTGGATGATCAACTCTGGTTTTAATTTTGCTCAAAATCAGAGCTATTGGCAAGTCGGAAAAGGACGGAAAAGGACGGAAAAAGACGGGAGTTTGATTAAGAAATGTAAAAATTTAGGATGGTTGCTTCTAATGGTAGATGACAAGATGTTTCCCAAGCGGAATTGAGGGGCAATGGGGTAATGGGGTGTCAGCAGTGGAGCGATTCAACTAGGTAAGGCTTGGATAGTCTACCGTTGGTGGTTTAAAAGGAAGTGCGGAAGGGTCAAAAATAGAGGGAGATCGCTCTCTAACGTCCTATCAAAATGCTATACTGTTTTTCACACTCTGCGATGAGAAACGATTAACTATGACCATCGCCCAATCCTCAGAACTGGGAATTACCTCACTTCCCGATCATACCCAACTCCCCGACTCCGACGGTACTTTTGTGAAAAACTTTCAGGAGCATCCCCAAAGTATCTTATTGACTGATTCCATTCAATCAAAACTAGATAGTATACACCCAGACCAGCAATATGCTATAGGTCAAGATTGTGGTATCTATTGGCGGCTGACAGAACCCCCAGAACGCGGGGCGGAATGTCCAGACTGGTTTTATGTTCCCAACGTTCCCCCCAGCCTCGACGGAAAATTCAGACGTTCCTATGTATTATGGCAGGAATATATCCCCCCTTTAATTGCCATAGAATTTGTGTCCGGTGATGGTTCCGAAGAACGCGATCTCACTCCCTTATCTAAAATTTCTGGAGAACGTCAAAAACCCGGTAAATTTTGGGTATATGAACAAGTTATCCGTCCGGCTTTCTATGCTATCTATGAAGTCCAAAAAGCCAGTGTAGAAGTCTATCACCTAGTGGAAAATCACTATGAGTTAGTGGCGGCGAATGAAAGAGGTCACTATCCCATTCACTCCATGGGTGTAGAATTAGGGATTTGGCGGGGACAGTATAGCAACGTAGAATTGCCTTGGCTGCGTTGGTGGGATAATCAGGGTAATTTGCTATTAACGGGGGATGAACGGGCTAGAATTGAACGTCAGCGGGCGGAAAATCAACGTCAGCGGGCTGAACAAGCCGAACTAGAGTTACAGCAGGAACGCCAACGAGTCGAAGCTGAACGCCAACGGGCGGAAAGACTAGCGGAGTTATTACGCGCCCAAGGAATTAACCCGGAGGAACTTTAAATAACTGTAAATAGAGGCGATCGCTCTCCCAAATCCTCCCTATTGGAACTCTCAGGAGTTGATCATTTCATCCAAACGGGCTAGGACTTCCTGACTGTGAATGGCCGGAATCACACCCACAAAGGTTTCTCGGAGAATACCATCAGGATCAATAATAAATGAATGTCGCATCGAAAAGAAATTTAACCATGAACCATAAGCCTTGCTGACACTTCCATCAACATCAGCTAACAGCGGAAATTTTAACCCCTCAGAGTCGCAAAACTCGGCGTGGGAGTCCACATCATCAGCACTAATCCCTAAAATTTGGGTATTTCTAGCCATATATTTCGGCAAGTCTTCCTGAAAGCGACGGGCTTCTAAGGTACATCCTGGCGTAAAATCTTTGGGATAAAAATAGACTACTACCCACTGACCTCGGTAGTCTGATAGAGACACCTCCCCGTCTCCGGTATTTGTGGGAAGCGTAAATTCTGGCGCGGGTTCATTTAGCGGCGGCAGTTGACCACCCAAGGCTAAGACCGGACTCGCTAGGTTTAGGTTAAATAGGGCGATCGCTATTCCTACAATTAGACTGATCAAGGTTCGGCGCAACATAATACACAGATCGAAATTTCTTTACATATCTTTACATATCTCCGCCACCGGACTGGCGGAACCCTAAATCTATATTTGGAGTCAAGGAAATGCGATCGCCCCATATACTCCCCTAAATTACCCAAAAACTCTCAAATTGGTCTCCATCTGATCCCAAACAAGCTAACATCATTAACGGAAAAATAGCATTTCAAACATGACAAACATTCAACCTTTAAGTGGTCAAGCATTAGTAGCTATGGTGGTTAATGGATCACCAATTGTTATCCAAGTTGATGGCGATAATGCACCCATCACCGCCGGAAACTTCGTAGAATTAGTTGAACTTGGCGTTTATGATGGTGTATCCTTCCATCGCGTAGTCCGTGAACCTAACCCCTTTGTCGTACAGGGAGGCGACCCTAACAGCGTTATTCCAGGTTTTCCCCCTAACTTATTAGGAACTGGTGGATTTATCGACCCAGCGACAGGACAAGTCCGTAATGTGCCCCTGGAAATTATACCAGAAGGTGCCACCGAACCTATCTACAGCCAAACTTTTCAACAAGCCGGAATTACAGTTCCTCCCTTATTAAGAAATGTCCAGGGGTCGATCGCTATGGCGCGGTCAGGTAATGACCCTGACTCAGCCTCTTCTCAATTTTACTTTAACTTAGTTGACTCTCCCGGCTTGGATGGCGATTATGCCGTTTTTGGTATGGTGATGCAAGGGTTTGATGTGATTGACCAAATTCAACAAGGCGATCGCATTCAAGACGCGGAAGTATTTGCTGGTATTTTACCAACTCGCACCTCTAATCTAATCACTGATGTACCACTTTTAAATGGTTTCATTAACACTCTTAACCGCGCCAGCTTACCCTTATCTTATGCCTTTCCTAGGGATTTGGATGCTGATAATGTGATCGAAATTACCCCCGAAATTAGCCAACAAAACCCTAAAGGAGTTTTCGCCGGGGGTGGTAATGATTTAGTGATCGGGTCAGAAATTGCTGATGTAATTAATGGTAATCAGGGTAATGATACCATCTATGGCGGCGCTGGTGATGACTTGATTTGGGGTGGTCAAGGTGATGACCTGCTCTTTGGTAATGATGGTAATGATATCATCAACGGAAATCGCGGTAATGACACTATCTATGGCGGCGCTGGTGATGACTTTATTCGCGGTGGACAGGGTGATGATTACTTGTCTGGAGATGCGGGAAATGATATTCTCATTGGTGATCTGGGTGCTGATACCCTCGTTGGTGGTCAGGGTGCAGATACTTTTGTTTTAACCCATGCTGATGCTACTATTGATCAGGCTGATCTGATTCTCGATTTTAACCTCGCTGAAGGCGATCGCATTGCGGTAGTCGGCGATATTGACCCATCAATATTAATCCTTAATTCAGTGGGTAATGATACTCATATTCTGCTCCCAGAAGGAGGTATTTTCGGAGTCGTTCAAAATGCACAACCTGATCTAGTTAGACAGGGACTGTTTACCCTCTCACCCCAAGATTTGGCCCTGACTATCGGCTAATTTCTTCCCCTAGGGAACTGTATTTTTATCCTGCAAGTCTAGTTCCCTAGACTACCAAATACTATTAACTTCCCTTCCTGACCGGTTAAAACTATGTCAACACTATCTTTAATTCCTCTGGCGATCGCCTGTATTTCTGTTTGGGTCAGCCTCAGTCATCATGGACACTGGTTTGATGAACTTCCCCGTCTTCTCGCCGCCGTCATCGCCACCATATCATCAATGTGGTTTTTTGTGATGATTCCCTGGCCTGTTAAACTTAGTCTAATTCTGTTAACCTTAATTATTGGTAACTTTTTGGTGAAAAAACAATTAGGTCTTAGATAGCAATAAATACTCAGTGAAGCACTACACCCACAAGGGGCTGGGTATTAAACCCAATTTTTCATTCTTTCGGACTCAAAAAAAAATGCGACAACAGCAATAGCGCCCTAACCTACTCCCCAGGGACATCCTCTCGTTGATTTAGACTATCTGGAGGTGAACTGAAACCTGAGCCAGTTGCATTGCTCCCATCGTCGCTATCTGAGGAAATATAAGGAAATTCTGTGGGCGCTACTACCGCGTTTTGACGAAACAGAGTTTAGAGTGAACAGCTTAGAATACCTCCTGGTCTACCGAGTGATTTCCTCGAATAAATATGGTTTGGCTGGAGTTACATCGAAAACTACAAAAGTTAAGTGCATAGCTCCCATCGAAACAGTAGAGGAAATATCAGAACCCTAAAGAGGGGCTGCTCTCAAACATGACAGACTCGAAATGAAACAGTGTTTTACCTCCTGATTCTCACTACATTGGCGATGAACAAGTTTTTATTCGTTCTAGTCCTCCCTCGAGATATAAAACCGACAGATTGAACATCGCTTTTGGTATCTGTCAAAGAAGCCTGTTTGACTTCAATTACTACTTTAGCACTATTAAATATAAGTGCAAGCATATTAAACTAAACTTAACAATTTCATGAGTAACCAAATCAAATTATATTAAATTTAGTAAAAATTATCCTCTCTTTTCCTCACCCTATTGTCCTGTATCCTCTATGGTGTAAGGGTTTGAAAAGATTTTACTTAATACAGTTGAGCCTTTTACAGAAACCATAGTATTTATAGATAATCTGGTATAATGAGTTGTTTGTCTATAAGTTACGGGCTAAATTTAGCCGGAAAATGTAAAGATAATGTTACAATAGCACCATTAATCCTAAGCCGAATCAATCATGCACCCGCTGGACCAGGAAATCGAAGCAATTAGGAAGCAGATTTTAGCCCTACAACGGGAAAAAACCCAGATCCAGATTCAAAATCCGCAAATCACCCCAGAAAATAACTCTCCAGAAGCGATCGCCACAGCCTACCGTAACCATGCGCGAGAAACCGCCCACCAGTCAGCGGAGAGCAAAGGTATAGAAGATGCGATCGCCGCCCTCAAAATCCACCTTCGCCATAAACAACAGGAATTAGAACAATTCAGGCGCAGCAGACCCACAGAAGAACAACTAGAAGAAAGCCGACAGCAAGCCAAACTACACGCCGATCGCATAAACCAACTATCCAGGGAACTCCAAACCGAAGCCAAAGCCCTCAAAGCGATCGCCGATGAAATTACCCCCCTATACTGGCAGGTGTACTATAAGCCATTTATCACCGGATTTAGTAATATTTCCGTCCCCTACGTCCGCTCTGATGGGGATGTTTGGACAATTCTCAATAAACTTGTCTGAAGTCCCAAATCCATGGTAATTTTACACAAAGCACATTACCCTTTTTCTTAACGGTTAAGCGATCGCAGCCACTATGGAATCTGTAGACTTCCTAACTTCCCTAAACCCATCCCAACGTCAAGCCGTTGAACACTTCTGCGGTCCAATGTTAGTAGTCGCTGGCGCAGGTTCCGGTAAAACTCGCGCCCTCACCTATCGCGTAGCCAACCTGATCGACAATCATAAAGTCAACCCCGAAAACATCCTAGCCGTCACCTTCACCAACAAAGCCGCTAGAGAAATCAAAGACCGGATCGAGTCAATTTTTGCCCAACAGCAAGCCCAAAAAAAATACCAGAAACCCCTATCAGCCTTAGAACCCGCCATCCAAACCCAACTGCGATCGCAAATTTACCGGAAACTAACCAAACACCTATGGATGGGAACCTTTCATAGCCTCTGTGCCCGCATTCTCCGGTATGATATCAACAAATACCAAGACGAAAAAGGCCGTCAGTGGAAACCTAACTTCTCAATTTTTGACGAGTCAGACGTACTAGCCCTAGTTAAGCAAATCGTCACCAAAACCCTCAACCTAGACGACAAAAAATTTGACCCCCGCAAAACTCGCTATAAAATCAGTAACGCCAAAAACCTGGGATTGTCTCCCCAACAATACCTACAGGAGAACCCCGACTATCAGGGGCGAGTCATTGCAGAAGTCTATAGTCTATATCAAGATGCCCTCGCCGCCAATAACGCCCTAGACTTTGACGACCTCATTCTCGTCCCCGTAGCTTTATTTAGCCAAAACGAACAAGTTTTAGCCTACTGGCATCAAAAATTTTGCCATATTCTCGTGGACGAATACCAAGACACTAACCGCACCCAGTATGACCTGATTAGGCTGTTAACAACTAATGGAGAACCGCCGCCATCTTTTCACAATTGGCAGAATCGGTCTATTTTTGTGGTCGGGGATGTAGATCAGTCTATTTATTCCTTCCGTATGGCAGACTATCGGATTATGCTGGAATTTCAACAAGATTTTGGCGATGGTTTAGCCGACGATGACAGCCGCACCTTAATTAAACTAGAAGAAAACTACCGATCGCGAGAAAACATCCTAGAAGTAGCCAACCATCTCATTCAAAATAACACCACCCGCATTGACAAAATTCTGCGCCCTACGCGATCGCCTGGTGTTCCCGTCTGCTGTCATAAAGCCGATGACGAAATGGCAGAAGCTCATTTTGTAGTCGATCAGATCAGAACCATTATCAACCAAAACCCCGAAATCGGCTTCGGTAGTTTTGCCATTCTCTATCGCACCAACGCCCAATCTCGACCCTTTGAGGATGTATTACGGCGTGAAGATGTACATTATAACATTGTCGGCGGGCTAAAGTTCTACGATCGCCGAGAAATTAAAGATGCCATATCTTATCTTCGCGTCATTGCGAACCCCGCTGATACCGTCAGTTTGCAAAGGGTCATTAATGTACCTCGGCGCGGTATTGGTCGCACTACCATAGACGGCTTAAATAATGCCGCCCAACAGTTAGGGGTTCCCCTCTGGGAAATTATTAGTGATCAAGACTCCGTTAATACCATTACCGGACGCGCGGCTAAATCCGTTAATCGCTTCGCCCAAATGATTCAATCTTGGCGCGATCGCTTAGAAACTACCACAGCCCTAGACATTTTAGATGGCATTCTCGAAGACTCTGGCTACTTCCAAGACCTCAAACAACAAGGCACTGATGAAGCAGATAACCGCCTAGATAACCTGCGGGAACTCTGTAACGCCGTTTCCCAATTTCAGGAAGAAGAGGAAGACACCAGTTTACAGGCTTTTTTAGCTCGTGCGTCCCTATCCTCAGATTTAGATAATCTTCAGGAAGGACAGGAAGCCGTTTCTCTGATGACCCTACACTCAGCTAAGGGCTTAGAATTTCCCATTGTCTTCTTAGTCGGTTTAGAACAGGGACTCTTTCCCAACTTCCGCAGCATTAACGACCCTCTCAGTTTAGAAGAAGAACGGCGACTTTGCTATGTAGGCATCACCCGCGCCCAGGAACAGTTATTTATTACCCACACCAGCGAAAGGCGTTTGTGGGGGTATCGCGAACCTTGTGTTCCTTCGATGTTTCTAGCCGAATTACCACCAGACCTAGTGCGGGGATATAAACCTTTGATCCGCCACCAAGCCGCCAAAAACACCACCAAGAATAAAGCCACCAAGGGGACTATCAAAAAAAGTCCCCAACAGTGGAATGTGGGCGATCGCGTTTTACACCGCAGTTTTGGTGTTGGTAAAATCACCCACATTTTCGGAGATCACAAAGGTAAGCTATCTATAGCCGTTAAATTTCAGGGTTCGAGCCCCAAAATTATCAATCCTAGTGTAGTCCCTTTAGAGTCCCTAGATTAAGCCTAGAATATGCCCAGAATATTCCATATACTGCGGGTATACACATAACCCACCCCTAGCATCACCCCTACTTCCGTAGTCTCTCTGATGTAGCCTACATTAAAGCGACCCGTCAAGATGAAACTGTAGGAAATCGGTACGTCAACACCCGTCATAAACAGGGGACCGAAGCTAAAATCGCTATTGAATAGGTCCGCATAAATGATGCCAGCACCTATAAACGGAGAGGCAACTATACCCCCTGTATCTACCCGCATAGGGAAGCTATAGGTCAAAGCCGTGACACTAGCACCCTCACCAATAAGCACGCCACCAGTATGCAACGATAGATTCTCAGAATATCCCGTTTTACCTAAAGTGCCGCCCCCTCCCTTTCCTAAACCAGAAGCATTCCCCGTAATGCCAATATTACCCCCAACCGCAAAATAGTTGAAGTGGTTACTCAAGCGGCGGTTATTCCGGTCCGCCGCGCGACGGGGATTATCCTGCCACGATTGAGCTATGATATCATCCCCCAAGGTATCATCCCCCAAGGCTATCTCTTCAGCAATGCGCCATTGTGGTTGTATGGATACCACATTTAAATCAATTGCATCGGTAGAAGGGCTATTTTCGTTTATTTCTGATAGATACTGAGGAGTTTCTTGGCTATTAGTATTAACTACTTCCGCAATAGTTTCAACTTCTGGGTTAGTATTAACTACTTCCGCAATAGTTTCAACTTCTGGGTTAGTATTAAATACTTCCGCAATAGTTTCAACTTCTGGGTTAGTATTAACTACTTCCGCAATAGTTTCAGGAACTTCTAGTTGAGATTCCAAGTCTTGGGCTAAACTCAAGAAATTCTTGTGAAGCGGTGTTTCCTCCGATTCCTGAAAGTCTTTAAGAGTCCCCGCTGCCACAACTTGACTACCGCTAAAAGCTACGATCGCAAAACAAGCAAGAGCAACCGACTGTTTAAAAATGGTCATACTGGCTCCTCACAACATTGAGCTAGGAATAACGGAATCATACACCATATTGCCAGGAAGAGAGAACCAAAATATATTTTTCTTATTAATTCTGGACTCTCCCCTCTCGCCGATTAACAGTCAGCTAACCATAACTTTAGTCAAATCTGTCATTAAAGGTGCGGATATGTTCAGCCAACTTTTGAGAAATTTCTGGGTTATAAATCCTCAGATAATTCCAGTAATTTCCAAACACAGATTTCACATAACCATAGGTTTCAGGATAGGGAATTTTATCAATAAACTCATCAGGATCATTAAAACCAAACCGCCTTACCCAATTAGCTACAGCCCCCGGACCGGCATTATAACTCGCCACAGCTAACAGTGAATTATTGTTATATTCTCGGTGGGTAAAATCAAAGTAATAAGTCCCCAAATTAACATTATCTTCAACATCTTCTAAAGAATAGTTAGTCAGTTGAATTTTCTGGGCTACTTCCGCCCCGGTTTCGGGCATGACCTGCATTAATCCAGTCGCCCCTACCACTGACTTAATTGAAGGCATAAACCGCGACTCCTGGCGAATTAGGGCGGTAACCAAGACTGGATTTAGTTGGCGTTTATTTGACCAACTCACAATAGTTTCTAGGAAAGGAAAAGGATATAAAGACTCCCAATAACCAGGTTTTTGCTTCAAAGCCAGATATTCCTGATGTTCTTCGGGGTCATTCCGACGGCTAAGGCTGGAAATCATCCACAGTCCATCTAAGTTGTCACCTACGGCAATTCGCATTAAACCATCAGTATATTGTTGGGCGACAGAAGGCTGCTGACGATAATTACTAAATTCTACCTGCCACAAACTCCAGGCATCCTGACCGCGCCCTAAGCGATATAATTCTCTTACGGCCTCGGAACCGGCTAAGGGAATAGGTAACTGTTCCAAGTGTTCTACATGGGGAGACAGGGGGCGCACAGTGGTAAAATCTCCCACTGGCCAACCCAAAAACACGGCGGCGCGCCAAGCATAATAAGATTCGGGATATCTGGCTAACAGATATTCAAAGGCTTTGGTAGCATCTTTGGAATTCCCCTGCTGTCTCGCCCACCTTCCCAACATAAAGGTAGCTTGTGGCGCTAACTCACTATCGGGGTTTTTGTTAACTAACTGTCGCGCCCATTCTGAAGCAATATCAAGTCTTCCCGCCGTTGCACCCTGTTGGGCGAGAGTCCAACGCAATTGCGCGGCTGCTTCGGAATCACTATATTGACTCAGCAATAACTGACGACTCTGAGAGGCTGTTTCAGTAGATCCGAGTTTATCGAGGACATTGGCGCGGTCTAATACGGCTTCGGCGGCGTGATTAGGGAAATTCTCTACTACTTGATTAAGCAGGGGTAGGGCTTCTCTGGGCTCGACTAACCGCGCTAGTCTAATTCTTCCTAAGCCAGCGTCTTCGCCCCCAGGATCTGTTTGGGTGGGGAATGCGGCAATTAACTCTTGATAAGCCCGACGAGATTCGGGAATTTTGCCACCTAACCATAACCCCCTGGCGTGTCGATACATATTTCTGGGGGTTTTGGGGGCTTTGGAATAGGCGATCGCCCCTCGAGCATAATCCATCTTCTCCCAATAGCCAAAGCCAATATTTTCCCAATCCTCTGGGGTAAGTTGTTGTTGATAATTCTGGGTTAACTTGGCTAAATAAGTGCCATATTCGGGTAAATGAATACCATGTTGGGCAATTAATAGCAATAATGGGAATTGATCGGGATTCTCTCTCAGTAGGGTTCTGGCAATTTCTACGGTCTGTGGGTGGGCGGGAAATTCGGCGATCGCCCTATCCCAATATTCCCGATTAGTTTCCCCTAAAGCATATAAACCCATTACCACTACCGGATCTTCTGGGTGGCCATCTACCAAAGCCTTCCATGATAGTGAGGCTTTAGCCGTATCCCCAAGCTGTTGATAAGCCAAAGCCCGCATTTTCAGGATATGACCCGCTAAGACACGATAACTCCTCTCTAATCTATCTAATTGTTCTAAGGCTTCTTCTGGCTGTCCGGCTTCTAATAAATCCGCCGCCAGTAAGAATCTAGCGCGATCGCGATTTTCTGAGGTAGTTCTACTGGTGGCAATTTCTGTTAATTCCAGGCGGCGCGACTCTGGAGACAACACCGCTAAACTCATCACAGTTTCTGAAGGCTGGGAAACTTCCGGCATTTCCCCTGTCCGAGAAGACCACATTCTTTGTAATTGCATCATCGGGAAAAATATTCCCACGAACAATGCTGCCACAGCAGCCACAACATACAGCGAAACTTGGGTAACTTTTCCCTTTAACATAATTCCTGAATCGGTAAGTTGTTTTACTTAAAACTTAATTCACCCGACAGAGTATCCATCGCAATGATATGGGAGGGTTATTTATCGGAAAGACATCTCTACCCTGACTCCAATTTTCAAACCAACCCGTTGGGGGCCAGGATTCGGAGGGGAGGTGCGATCGCTCATACTCATACACCGACTCATCGGATAATATCTCTAATGGTAAACCGGCCATGATCGAATTGAACTCCGATCGCGTGATTAAATAAGACCATTGCACCTGGGAAAGTTCCCGCGCCCGGTTATCAGGTTCATAACCTGGATCTGTTAAAAATGTATTAAACAACAACAGCCCCCCCGGTTTAATAGCATTACACATTCTCCCTAACAGGATTCGCACGTCCTGGTTATTCCGAAAATGGGAAATCACCTCCGACACCAACACCAATTGATAGCTTTTCTGCGGTAATTGTAGAGATGGATTCAAAATATTACTTTGGATAACCCGCACCCGCAATTGGTTTTCCTGGGCTTCCTTAGCGATAATTTGGGCAAATTCTGGAGTTAATTCTACCGCATCTACAGGATGTCCCCGCCTCGCTAAAGCTAAAGTATTGCGACCTACCCCAGCCCCTACGTCAAGAATGGGGGCGCTAGAGGGCGGGTTAAACTCTTTTACCACATCCATCAGTTTAGCGTCAGCATGAGAGCCAAATAACGGTCCCTGGCGACTGGTTAGCCACCGTTGATACTTCTGTTCCACTGATAGAATTTCTGTCAATACGCTTAATTTTAAGCCGCTGGTCAGCCCTTGGGTGGGGTCTGGCGGTTCGTATTTAAAAATTATCCGAGAATGGGGTGATTGATTGTAGCCTTCTGCTAGTTTCCGCGCTACCAATTCCCGCAGGGCTGTCATTTCTTCCTGGGTGAATTGCTGTCCTAGGGATTTTAAAATTCGATCAAACTGGTCCATGTATTCGTCTATCATGGACGGGATACAGGGTAAACTCATTTGACCGCTGGCCGCTGTGAGTCGCTTTACCTTTAATAAAATGGCGTTTGATAAAATGTCGTTGTCCATATTTTGGCGATCGCTGAAGGATATCGGCTTGTTTGCTACCACCAGTAAAGTATCCTCAATATACAGAGTAAGTGCATTTCTGCTAATTTAACAAAAATCTGCCCATAATTTGGCTAGTTCCGGCTATCACATTCAAAATTCTCTGGTTTGTGCCTCCTGTTGATGTATACCCAGAGTACCTACTCACCTCTATATCAAAAATATGCGAAAATTAGCCCTATCTCTGGCGATCGCCTGCTTATTCTTCCACTATGGCAGCATTCTCTCCGCCCGCGCCAGAACTGATCTATTATCTCAGACTCCCTCCCCTCAACCTGATCAAGTTACTCCCCAACCCAGTGACGAAGAACTTGATCAAGGTGATCCTTTTTTTAGGGTTCCTGAGCCCATCATGCAGTATTTTTACAGCAATTCTCAGCAATTAAATATTTGTCCCGGTGGTAGTTCTTTCCCCTTTCAAGTCGGTTCCTTTGCTTATCCTTTGGGAACTCAGGGCTATTTGGTACAATTACTCTGCTTTCAGGCAGCTTATCAAAATAATTATAATTTCTTTGTTGATCGAGAAACTAATCAGGGCGTTAATGTTGGGCGCGTTAAATTACCTAAGTTTGAAATTAACTCTAGTGGTCAAAGGGTAGAAACTCAGATGGATGAGGTCGTCGGTTTAGTTGATTATGAGCCTGTTCAGGGTGTTTTAACTGTCTTTACCAAATATCGCGGTATAGGAGATTGTGGATCTTTTGCTAAATATCAATGGGATCAAGTCGATTTTAAGGCGATCGAATATCGAGAAAAGTCTGATTGTGATGGTAATTTTGTAGACCCAGAAAATTATCCACAAATTTACCCTTAAAAAATAAAACCCGGCGTAAAACCGGGTTCAATTAATTAGTTAAAAACCAACCTCTGAGTCAACAGAAACTTTTAACTACACAGCTACAGCTTTTTTAGAAGTTGCACTCAAAGCACCACTAGCATATTTAGCAGCGAACTCGTCGAGAGTTTGAACTTTAATCTTGTCAGCATTACCAGCAGTTCCGAACTGTTGATAGCGATCGGCGCAAACCTTCTGCATATACTTGATAGAAGGCTTCATGAAGTGGCGGGGGTCAAAGTTAGAAGGATCTTTAGCCGCAGCTTCACGAATAGCAGCAGTAATCGCCAAACGGTTGTCAGTATCAATGTTCACTTTCCGAACACCACTCTTGATACCTTTCTGGATTTCTTCAACCGGAACGCCGTAAGTTTCAGGAATTTGACCACCATACTGGTTGATCAAAGCAATCAGATCTTCGGGAACAGAAGAAGAACCGTGCATCACCAAGTGGGTATTTGGTAAACGGCTGTGGATTTCTTCAATGCGGCTGATCGCCAAAATTTCCCCAGTCGGTTTACGGGAGAACTTATAAGCACCGTGGCTAGTTCCAATGGCCACAGCCAAAGCATCAACCTGAGTACGTTCTACAAATTCAACCGCTTGATCTGGGTCGGTCAGCAACTGGTCGCGAGTCAGGACACCTTCCGCGCCGTGACCATCTTCCTTATCACCCATACCAGTTTCCAGAGAACCCAAGCAACCCAGTTCCCCTTCTACACTCACACCAATCGAGTGAGCTACATTAACCACCTCAGCAGTTACCCGCACATTGTACTCGAAATCAGAGGGGGTCTTGGCATCGGCTTCCAGAGACCCATCCATCATTACACTGGTAAAGCCATGACGCATTGCAGAGTAGCAAGTGGCGGGGGAATTTCCATGATCCTGGTGCATAGCCACAGGGATATGAGGATAGGTTTCCACCGCCGCCAGGATCAGGTGGCGCAGGAAGTTTTCACCAGCATAAGAGCGAGCACCACGAGATGCTTGCAGGATCACAGGGCTGTTGGTTTCATGGGCAGCTTGCATGATCGATTGGATCTGCTCCATGTTGTTAACGTTGTAGGCTGGGATGCCATAATCATTCTCAGCAGCATGATCCAGCAGCAACCGCATCGGTACTATCGCCATAAAGTCTCCTCCTAAGTCTTCTTAATCTCTAAGATGGTTTTGATTAAAACAATCTTAAAACAATTTTACGATTTATGGCTAATTGTATCAAGTTATGTTCACTAATTGCACATTTATCACTAAAAACAAAGTGAAAATGGGTCGCCCGGGACTCGAACCCGGAACTAATCGGTTAAAAGCCGAGTACTCTACCATTGAGTTAGCGACCCTAGTGAGTTATTTCTCTAATCTCACACAGTTTTCTATAGTAGCATAGCTAATTTTGGTTGTCAAACATTTTTTATAAAAAAGTTGCCATAAGGTAAACTACCATCTCAAAACTGGTTCCAGGCTTTAGGTGAGTTAGCAGTTGTCCGGTATTCATAGCGTTTCTGGGCGCACTCCAAGGTTCCAGACAAACATAATCCTTGCCCCTCACTGTCCAAAAGACTACACGGGAATAAGCTGCACTGTAGTTCAGACATAATCTTAAATTGCGACTTAAATCAGTCATGGTCGCTCCTAACCCGGTCAAAGGCCCAAAAATGCCATCGATTTCCTCGACATTAGGATCAAAGTAACCTCGAAAATCCTGGAGACTCTCAGTCGGTTGGTCCCAATACTGCATGGCTGGAATGTGAAAACGCAGTTGACTTTTATCTGGGACCCATAAATAAGGATGTAAACCGGTTGAAAAAGGCATGGACTCAGGGGGCATACTGTTCACTAACCCGGATAGATTAGTGTAACGCTGAAAAATCTCTAGCCCGTTTCCCTTGAGGGTATAGGTAAACTCTAATTCAAAGTCAAAGGGATATAGCGATCGCGTTTCATCATTGCTAGTCAACCCTACCGTAATTGAGGCGGCGTTAGTTTGGTCCTGTTTTCGCACCGTCCAGGGTAAATCACGAGCAAAGCCATGTTGTTTGAGCCCATATTCCCGGTTTTGGTAGGTATAACTATTATCGGGTAAATTCCCACAGATGGGGAACAGAATCGGAATACCACCCCGGACTGTCAAACTGGGGTCAGCAAACCTTTCCTCATCCATATATAGCAGTTCTTCACCTTTAACTGACCAGCGAGTAATTAACCCACCCCTTTCCGGTACTACCTCCAGAATAGACTCAGCCTTGTGGTCACATAGGGTATAGGTCTTATATTGTTTTTGGTTAAGTGCGATCGCAAACACAGTAATTTATTCTTCCTTAGGAATTTAGTGGAGTTTGTAGGGTGCCGTCACGCGGTGATAATTTGCATGAAACAGAACAAATGATAATTGGTGACGCACGCTTACATTGTTGAAAGTTTGACATCCTGACCAATACACCTCTGACACCCTATTTCAGGAAGACGAATAGCCTCACCACCATGAGCGTTCACAGAACCTTCAGCAGAAACCCTATTGTTGTTAGTCATAGACTGATCATCTTTAGGTTTGTGGTGAGACCCTGTTGATACATCAAAGGAAATTTCCGACTTAGAATTATTGTAACTGCCTTCTGAAGTTCTAGCTTCAGGTTGAGGGGGAGAAATAAAAGGTTCCGTAATAAAAGGAGTTTTGATAAAAGGCCGCAACTGCTCAGACGGACCAGAAGTTTCCTCCCATGTAGTTGTCGGCTCATCAGCAGTAACTGAGGATTCACTAGGAGCATCATCTAACATAGTAGTTGACCCTTCATTCTCCGACAACCCAGGCGACAAACTTTCCTGATGTACTTCAGGAGTAGTTATAGCATCACTCAAGGCTGGCTCAGTAGAACGAGCCTTCAGGATCACCTGGTAGGGCATCGGCTGCTCAAAAATCCGGGAAATCCGCTCAATATGGCGCAAAGTCGCCTTAGCGCTTTCCCCTTGCATTACACGAGCCTGATATCCTCGCACCTCAACCGGCAAAAACTCCACTTTCATTTTCCGATTTTGCTTTAGTGAAACCCTTAAAATAGCTGTATCGTAATCACTGCGACTGTTACCACCAAAAATGAAATTTCCCAGGGAATAAACAATTGGTCTACCCTTATATATCTCTGCACCCTGAAGAACCTGGGGATGATGTCCAATCACCACATCTGCTCCCTGGTCAATGGTATAGCGACCCAAATCAATTTGCCAATCTCCCGGATAATCAGAAAGTTCAACTCCCCAGTGATAATTAACAATCACCCAGTCTACCTGATCACGCACAGCCTGAATATCTGCCGCGATCCGTTCATGATCACGAGAGTTAGTTCCCGCCCGATTTTCCCCGGCTGCATTAAAATCAGCATCATAATAGCCGAAATAAGCGATCCGCTGTCCTCTTACCTCGATAATTTTCGGTCGTCGCGCTTCCATGATATCTCGTCCCGCTCCGATCGCATGAATACCGGCTTGCTGCAAGGTTTCCAGAGTTTCCACCAGTCCCGCTTCTTCGTAATCCATGATATGGTTATTGGCTAAATTGACCAGATCGATGCCACCTTCTGTTAATACCTTAACCGCTTCTGGATCAGCTTTAAAATTAAATTGTCGATTAGGTCGAGCCAGGGTCGCTCTAGTCAAAGGATTTTCTAAATTCACCATTGCTAGATCCGCATCCCGATATTCCTGTAGTTCTGAAAAAGCCCAGCTATAATTGTCACCAACTTTCTGAGCAAAGGAACCTGCCAGGTTAACATCTCCCCCAAACATTAATGTTACGGTTGGGTCCTCTGGATTTAACACAGCCTCATGTTGAATCACCGGGACAGTTTCCAAAGCCGCCCGCACCTGATTAGGTCTAGTCACCGGGGGAGATGTCATAACCACCTGATTCGACTGTCGCCACCCGCCTCCACGGGAAGAAGTCATGGCTCGAGCATCCCGACCAATTACCTCATAGTAACTAACCCAACATCCCAGAACTAAAGTAGCCGTTACTGAGGTCATGAGCAGCAAAGTCCGCAGGGTTTTAAAGTCCAGGCTGCTCCTGCTCCCCTTTCGTCTCTGGGAACGTTGACGGGCGGCGGGTGTGACAATGCGAACCGACTGGTTCCACAGGATATCTGGTTGACCCATGAAGCGACCGGCAATTCTCACCCCCAGCACCTGGGGAGAGTTCAGCTTCCAAAGGACATGACAAATATATTTAACAATTCTCTCGGCGATCGGTTCTTGTTGAAACTCTACCAGCACCTGTAAACACCCTTTGCGATCGGGGATAACTCGCGCCTGTATCCCCTGGGGTGCTAGGTAGCTATTAATCAGATAGCCGATCGCCCTGAAATCACCCGATCGCGCGAGGTCAAATACTGTGGGTTGGGATAGACTTTGTGCGTAAACCATAGTTGAGATATCTTTCCGGCTATATTAATAACTTCCTGCCTCCGCCTGGATCGGAGTGATACCGAAATTTGTGATCACACTGTATAATAATAAGCAATGACGCGCTATTAATAAAATTAACAGATGCGATTCAGTCAGATATCAGCTACAATAAGCCCCCATGGGTGACTTACAATCATCCAAATCAGACCAACGCCTTCATAGGGCGACTTGACCTAGCCAGCGAACTTCTCAGGATTAAGTTAAAAATGCTACATCGCAAGATCTATCAACTTTGTTGTGATGGCCGCGAAGTCTGCATCTTTTTGCGGGACCAACAAAGGTGGATCGAAAGAGCCCATATTCTTGATATCGAGGGAGATTTGGTCACGCTGCGCTACGAAACAGAAGAAGATGACGAAGTGTCTTCTTGGGAAGAAATCGTGCGCCTCGAGAGTATCGGATCTATTAGTCAAAAGTTGGCATCAGTTCCCCGTGGCTATTTCGAGCTACAGGTATCTGATGAATGTCCAGAAGCCGAGCAACTGCGTAACCCTTCCACCGACTCCGATCGCGAATAATCCCTGATGTTACTCGTCTCGGTGAGCTAAAGGCTCAAACACGGGACAGTAACCCTCTGGGGTGACTTTAAAGCCATATAAAGCCGAAACTGGGTTCCAACAACGCCCGCTTCGGTAATATTGGCAATTCCCACAACAGTCTAAGTCTGATGGCATAGTGCGATCGCTCTGACTGCTGAGAAATTCTCGCTGGGAAATTCCCCGCAAAACTAACTCTTCCCCCTGCCATCTAGCCTCCACAATTCCCGTATCTGCAAAGGTAGACCACCGTGGATCAACAGACAAAGTATTGGGTAGGGTAATATTTAACTCCGTAGCCGACTCCGTTAACTCCCCCTGATAATGGGTTTCTGGGAGGGTCGGTTGTATAAAAGTCTCCCCAATCGGTAATTGAACCTGTGCGCCTGCTGCTGGGTAATGCAATTGGTAGCGGTTCCGCAGTTCGTCTAAATTGGTTAAATCCGCTAGATAAATGGGGGAACCATGCACAAAAATCACGTGCTGGGGTCGCAGGTTATGAATCAGTTGGGTAGTTCCTGGGCCGTCGCAATGTTCCGCCAGAAAATAGCTTTCTAACAAAATTTCCCCAGAATTTACCAAGGCCGATATTTCTCTGGTGTGTCCGGGAGTTTCTGATAAAAATAACGTCCACAACCGAGGACGATAGCGCAAATACTGTTCAATATCCGTCCCGTCATCTACAATCACAATAGAGGGGCATTGCTCCAGTTCTGGCAACAATTCTGGGGAGAGGCGACGCACACGAGGCTTAATTCGCTCATCCCAAAATAGTGGCTGATGCTGGGCAAAGTTCTGTATATTAGCTGGGAAGTGCGGTAGCAGCTCTAAATATATATCGCACCCAGTTTGTACTTGACCATCAACCCAAATGTCAATATCCCTACCTGTGAAGTAGTGGTGGGAACGCAGTAGCATTAATAATTCCTGGCCTAACCCTAATGCTGGGGTGGGAATTATTACAGAATAACCAGAGGCGATCGCTCGATAAATCCTTTCCGCTAGTTGGTTTTCTAGTTGACGGCGGTGGGGATAGCGTGCAGTTCCATAGCTCCCTTCTAAAATTAGCACATCCGGCCTGAGTCCCCGCAGTTCCCCTAGGGGTAGACCCTCCACTAATCGAGAATTTGATAGGAAAAAATCCCCCGTATAAAATAGCTTATAGGTGCGATGGGGTGCATTATATTTCAGCAGCATACAAGTCGCACCCGGCAGGTGGCCGGCCGGAAATAGGGTGATGCTTAGTCCTTCCTTCAGTCGGACTTCTGTTCGCAGCGGTAGGGGTTGGCAAAATTGCGGAATTTGCCCTGATGACAATTGCTCTGGCCAGTTGAGGGGTAACAATTGGCTAGTAACATCACTGGCATAAATTGGTAAGTCTGGACAGCTTTCATGTAGTGCCAACAAACCCCTAACATGATCGGCATGAGCATGGGAGCAAATCACCAAGTCAGCTACACATCCTTCGGAAGATTTTAGCAGCGGCGAAATATCGCGCAAACCACAATCAAGCAAAACGTGATGGGGTCCCATGCGTAACAACAAACACACCCCATCATCTTCGTGTCCAACACTATAGGGAAAACACTCGAGATCAATCACGGTGATTTGAGATAATTGTCGGATGGGTGCTAAGACAATGTTAAGAAGTATCTCACATTTTAATCTTAAATTGTGACAACCTGCTATGTCGATTTTTGATTGTGGCCTGGGAAGGCGATCGCATTATCGGGCGCATTATCGGGCGCATTATCGGGCGGGTTGTCGGGTGGGTTGTCGGGTGGGTTCTGGGGCGGGTTTACTAAGCTAACCTCTGTGAACCGAACAGGCTACGGCGGAACCCGCCCCTACCAT
>NZ_JARPLC010000076.1:0-25365 GCF_032350395.1 Limnospira sp. PMC 289.06 | reverse complement strand
CGGCGGGCGATCGGAAGTTGGCTGCTGGGAATCATCACCCGACTGGGGAAACCCCCTACCAATAAGCACTGGGGGCGGGTTCAGTAGGTTCGCTGTGGGAATCATCACCGACTGGGGAAACCCCCCACCAATAAGCACTGGGGGCGGGTTTAGTAAGTTGGCTGCTGGGAATCATCACTGACTGCGGAACCCGCCCCTACTATAACTTGACTATTGGGTTGTGTAGCCATTCCTTGATCGGCAACCTCACAAGTCCATCGCTGATAATCTGATAGTAAATTGTGCATTAATCGCTGTTTTATGGTTAATAAAACGCTTTTAAGCAAACCGTTTCCAGTGGCTTCAATAATCGGTTGAGGAGTTAGCGACAACGGGTAGGGGACTTCCACCTGTACCTCAAGATCCGCTTGACCCCTTAGATAGGTGATACCATTGATTTTATACGGCGCTAATCTACCATATAAGTTCAGCGAAAACCTCTGGTTAATGTATTCAATACCCCGAATTTCACAACCCTGCGATCGCAACCTTACAGTTCCATTGGCCAAAGCTGATACTTTCATATCTACTGTCGGTTGAATGGTCATGGTCATAAATGACAGAGGACGCATTTTTAACCGAAAGCAGTCCGCCTCCAACCTCTCTAACCTATTTGGATCAACTAAGGCGTTCACCAAACGTCGAGGCTGACGCAAATAGTGCTGGATCGGAATCGTTTGCTCACCTACCGCAATTTCCAACGATTGGGAAGCTGTAAATCTATTAAGCATAGGAGACCGTATAAATCAACAGTTGTTAACCTACATTAACAAAACTTAACTTTTTTTAATGTGACTGACATCACCCCAAGTCCTCAAGTAGTCTTAGATTATTCTTAGATTGGGGTTTTGGCGTTCAGTTTTTCCATCATAACGGTCATATTCATGAGAATCTTGTAAAGAATTACAACAAGCTCAATTCCTGAGAGTGCATTTATCCCTACCCTACTTGTCCTAAGTCAGCCAAGTTCAACTAAATAGACCCGGTTGGACCCCTGTTTCAGTTCCCCCAAACCTCACACCATAGCAACCTAAATTTAATTGATTAGTGGTTAAAATGACTGTCTCTATTGCTCATTTGGGCCCCCCAGGTACTTATGCTGAGGCGGCGACTCTGGTTTATGCCGATTATTTAACCCAAACTACAGGACATAAGCCTTTACTTTGTCCTTATCCTAGTATCACCCAAACTCTACAAGCCGTCGCTAACGGTGATGTCACTCTGGGAGTTGTCCCCGTCGAAAATTCTATTGAGGGTAGTGTTACTATTACCCTTGATGCTATCTGGAAGCTAGATCTAATTCGGATTCAACAGGGCCTGGTTTTACCTATTTCCCACGCTTTACTATCTAACGCTCAGGAATTAGCAGAGATTAAAACTGTCTACTCACACCCCCAAGCCTTGGCTCAGTGTCAGGGATGGCTCGAAAAATTTCTCCCTAATGTTCAGGCTATCCCTACTAATTCCACTACAGAAGCACTCCAATATTTGCAGGACACTACTACCGCTGCGATCGCATCTGGA
This sequence comes from Limnospira sp. PMC 289.06, assembly GCF_032350395.1. Taxonomy (NCBI): domain Bacteria; kingdom Bacillati; phylum Cyanobacteriota; class Cyanophyceae; order Oscillatoriales; family Sirenicapillariaceae; genus Limnospira; species Limnospira sp. PMC 289.06. The sequence continues at coordinate 23,802 of NZ_JARPLC010000076.1, read as the reverse complement.
CGCGCTGCTGAACTTTACCAGTTACCTATTTTAGCTCATCCAATTAATGATTATCCTGACAATTGCACCCGATTTTGGGTCGTGAGTTTACAGCCTTGGCCTGGGGGGAATTATACTTCCTTAGCTTTTAGTGTTCCCGCTAATGTTCCTGGGGCTTTGGTCAAACCATTACAGATTTTTGCCCAACGCAATATTAATCTAAGTCGCATTGAGTCCCGTCCTACTAAGCGATCGCTTGGTGATTATTTGTTCTTTATTGATATTGAGGCTAACACCGATCATCAATCAGTGCGCGAGGCTTTGCAAGAACTCAAAACTCACACCGAAACTCTCAAAATTTTTGGCAGTTATAGCATTCTTAACCATCAACCACAATCCCCATGTTGATTTTTTCTTCAAAAAAAAAATTTAATCGCGCCGCCCGTGGAGGGGTTGACAGGTCGCGGGAAATCATGGTAAGCTGGGAGGTAATCCCTGATAATGGGAGGCATGACTAAAATATTTTAAAAGCACAGATTTCCATTATATAAATATAGTACCCCAACTTCCCCAGTAAGTCAAGCCCCCCTTGCCCGGTGAGGCCGGGCGCGAGGGGGTTGATTTTTTTTTCAACAAAATTTAATCGCGCCGCCCGTGGAGGGGTTGACAGGTCGCGGGAAATCATGGTAAGCTGGGAGGTAATCCCTGATAATGGGAGGCATGACTAAAATATTTTAAAAGCACAGATTTCCATTATATAAATATAGTACCCCAACTTCCCCAGTAAGTCAAGCCCCCCTTGCCCGGTGAGGCCGGGCGCGAGGGGGTTGATTTTTTTTTCAACATTTGAGATGCACAAACAAACCCAAGGGGAGACCGTTAAGGAAAAATCCTCCCGCCGTGCCCTAGAGACAAGGGCTGCCTTGTCTCATGAGGCGGGCTTGGTCTGTCAACTACTCCCCTAATTTAGGGCATCCTTTAACACAGTTCTAGCAGCTAAATGATTGCGAGTTGAAGTCAGAATTTCAGCTTCCCTTTCCAAACGAGCTACAGTATCCTGCATTTCTAAGAGCATCTGTTGTTCCGATGCCACCCCATAGAGGTTACTAGCAACCCAGTAGGATAACTCTGTGGGTAAATCAGGAATATCATCCGGTAATTCGATCGGCTGATCCATTAACTTACTGGAAAGATGAACCACATCTCGCAGTAAATTAGCCACATCCTGAGCCAAAGGTCTCAGATCAGCCGTTGGTGGCTCATCTTCGATCCATTCCACCAAACCAACCAGATAAGGCTTTTCCCGGACAGCTTCAAGGACCCGAAATCGTTGTTGTCCCAAGGTCACAATTTTCATGCGATCATCGGGTAAACGCTGATACTGAATCACCTCAGCACAGCAGCCCACCGAAGCCACTTGTCCTTGAGTAGGATCGAACATCAACACCCCAAAGCGACGATCGCCCTCTAGGATAGTGTTCATCATAATTCGATAACGGAACTCGAAAATATGTAAAGGTAGCGGCCTATGTGGAAACAGAACCACTTCCGGTAGAGGAAACAGGGGAAGTTCTCGAACAGCAAGAGAGGAAGATGATGCCATTGTCCCTTAGTACAGTGTGCGCTTCTTTCTTTATACTTTAGCTGATTTCGGACGACCCCTGTTTTGATCACCCCATATATTAAAGAGCGATCGCCCCTAGTGCCCCTACAATTTCACCTCAATATCGACACCCGCAGGTAAATCTAGTTTCATGAGAGCATCAATGGTTTTTGAGGAGGGTTGATAAATATCAATAATGCGGCGGTGAGTCCGGGTTTCAAAATGTTCTCGTGAATCCTTATCAACGTGGGGAGAACGTAGGACACAGTAAATGCGTCGTTTAGTCGGTAAAGGAATCGGACCGAGGGCTGTAGCTCCGGTGCGGTTAGCCGTATCGACGATCTTCTCGCAGGAGGTATCCAGTAAGCGGCGATCGAAGGCTTTAAGACGGATGCGAATTTTTTGCTGCTGAATGGTAGCCATTGTCTAATTGTTGAGTTTTCGAGGTTCAGTTGAATTGAATAAGCAAGAGGAGAGGGAGCAGAAAAGTGTCCTCAACTCGGATCACTTTCCTGCCACTCAATTGATCAGTTCAGAATCTAGCGATCGGATTCTAGTTCTAAGCCAGAATCTTAGCAACTACACCCGCACCAACAGTACGGCCACCCTCACGGATAGCGAAACGCATCCCTTGCTCAATAGCGATCGGGCAGATCAGTTGCACAGTCATATTAATCCGGTCGCCAGGGATAATCATTTCAGGAGTGCTGCCATCATCAGCAGTAAACTCATCAATAGTCCCGGTTACATCGGTAGTCCGTACATAGAACTGAGGACGATAACCTTTAAAGAAAGGAGTGTGCCGTCCGCCTTCTTCTTTTTTCAGGATATAAACTTCCGCCTCAAACTTAGTGTGGGGAGTAATTGATCCGGGTTTAGCAATTACCATACCCCGTTGAACATCATTTTTCTGAATACCCCGCAGGAGTAGACCGACGTTATCTCCCGCCATCCCTTCCTCAAGAGTTTTCTGGAACATTTCCGCCCCAGTTACAGTAGTGGTGCGGGTATCCTTAATTCCAATCAGTTCAACAGTTTCACCAACCTTGACTTTACCCCGTTCGATCCGGCCTGTAGACACCGTACCCCGGCCAGTAATCGAGAAAACATCTTCCACAGCCATCAAGAAAGGCTTATCGATAGCGCGCTCAGGAGTGGGGATATAAGCATCCACCTCATCCATCAGAGCATGAATTTTGTCAACCCAGTCATTTTCACCGCGAGCAGTTTTCGGGTTTTCTGTCAAAAAGTCCAATGCTTTCAAAGCAGAACCAGAAACAATGGGGATATCATCACCGGGGAAATCATAGGAACTCAGAAGTTCGCGAACTTCCAATTCTACCAGTTCCAGCAGTTCCTCATCATCTACCATATCGGCTTTGTTCAGGAAAACCACGATACTAGGAACCCCTACCTGTTTCGCCAGCAGGATATGTTCACGGGTTTGAGGCATGGGACCATCAGCCGCCGAAACCACCAGAATCGCACCATCCATTTGGGCTGCACCAGTGATCATATTTTTCACATAGTCAGCGTGTCCCGGACAGTCAACGTGAGCATAGTGGCGTTGTGCAGTTTCATACTCAACGTGAGCCGTATTGATGGTAATACCCCGCTGCTTTTCTTCAGGAGCAGCATCAATATCATCATACTTACGAGCTTTAGCCCCACCAGACGCAGCCAATGTCATGGTAATAGCAGCAGTCAGCGTTGTTTTTCCGTGGTCAACGTGACCGATAGTACCAATGTTAACGTGAGGTTTGTTCCGTTCAAATTTTGCGCGTGCCATATTATTGTTTCGTTTGTTCTTCTAGTAATCAGTGATCAAGTTTGAGATAGGAGTTTGAGTGCGATCGCCGCGATCAAAATTCACGCTAACACCGCCTACATCCTAATCTCTAGTTACCTTTGCTCTTGGCAATGATAGTTTCTGCCACACTCCGAGGCACCTCTTCATAATGGCTAAACTCCATCGAGAAGACCCCCCGGCCTTGAGTTTTCGAGCGGATATCCGTCGCATAGCCAAACATCGTCGCCAGAGGAACCTTAGCCACTACCTTGGCAATTCCCTGACTCTGATCAGTTTCCTGACCCTCAATCTGACCACGGCGGGAGTTGAGATCCCCGATGACATTCCCAATGAAATCATCGGGAACTTCCACCTCAACTTTCATCATCGGCTCCAACAGCACCGGTGAAGCCTTGGTGACACCATTTTTGATCGCCATGGAACCAGCAATCTTAAAGGCCATTTCCGAGGAATCAACGTCATGGTAGGAACCATCCACCAGAGTGGCTTTGACATCGATGAGGGGATAACCAGCAATCACACCGGACTCGCAGGCTTCCTTCATTCCCTGTTCCGCCGGATTGATATATTCCCTGGGAACAGAACCCCCAACAACTTTGGAGACAAATTCAAATCCACTGCCCGGCTCACCCGGTTCCAATTCAATCACAACGTGGCCATACTGACCCTTACCACCACTCTGACGGATGAACTTTCCTTCCGTGCGAACTGACTTACGGATCGTTTCACGGTAAGCCACCTGGGGGGCACCAATGTTAGCTTCCACCTTAAACTCTCGTAACATCCGGTCTACCAGAATTTCCAGGTGTAGTTCACCCATCCCAGCAATTACCGTTTGGTTAGTCTCCGAGTCAATTGATACCCGGAAAGTCGGATCTTCCTCAGATAACGATTGCAAAGCCTTGGAGAGTTTCTCCATATCCTGTTTGGTTTTGGGTTCCACCGCCACCGAAATCACAGGCTCTGGGATATATAACGACTCCAGGATAATCGGGTTCGCCTCATCACAGATTGTATCCCCAGTCAGGGTATCCTTGAGACCCAAAGCAGCTCCCAAGTCCCCGGCTCGGAGTTCTTCGACCTCAATGCGTTCATCAGACTTGAGAACGATCAAGCGAGAAATCCGCTCTTTCTTGTTCTTAGTAGCATTGTAGATGTAACTTCCTTTCTGGAGAACACCCGAATAGACCCGCACAAAAGTCAAACGTCCATAAGGATCAGCCATCACTTTGAACGCTAAAGCTGATAGCGCTACATCATCATCCGCGTGGCGAACTGCCTCTTCACCGTCCGGTAGTATCCCTTTGATCGGAGGAACTTCTGTAGGTGCCGGAAGATAGTCTACCACAGCATCCAGAAGCCTTTGAACACCTCGGTTTTTGAAAGAAGAACCACAAATTACCGGCACAATTAAGCCTTTAATTGTTCCCTGACGTAAGCTATGACGAACTTCTTCTTCCGTGAGAGCGTCCCCACCTTCCAAATACTCGAGATATTTCTCCATCAAAGCCTCATCCGTTTCGGCTACAGCTTCTAGGAGTTTTTCCCGATACTCGGCTACCAAATCTTGGACTTCCTCTGGAATCTCATCACTGATTTGGATATCAGTTCCCAGGTCATTGGTGTACAGATAAGTCTTCATCGCGACTATATCTACCAAGCCGTGAAAGTCACTCTCACGACCAACAGGAACCTGGATTGGTACTGCATTAGCTCGCAAGCGATCGCGGATTTGACCATAGACCTTAAAAAAGTCCGCTCCGGTGCGATCCATTTTGTTAATGAATGCAATTCGGGGAACCTGATAACGTTCAGCCTGCCGCCAAACCGTTTCTGACTGAGGCTGTACGCCACCGACAGAACAAAAAACTGCAATCACCCCATCAAGAACCCGCATAGACCGTTCTACTTCAATGGTGAAGTCAACGTGACCAGGAGTATCAATGATATTAATGCGATGATCTAGCCAACTGGTACTAATGGCGGCAGCCGTGATGGTAATACCACGCTCCCGCTCTTGAGCCATCCAGTCCGTTACAGCAGTTCCTTCATGAACCTCGCCCATTTTGTGAACCACACCCGAATAGAATAAGATTCTCTCCGTAGTGGTTGTTTTGCCCGCATCGATATGGGCTGCGATGCCGATATTACGTACTCTCTCAAGCGGGATGGTACGTGCCACAGCTACCTCCTTTTTAAACCTTTATTAAGATTTTATACGTTTCTGGAACTGACTGCTAATCCAATATTCTAATACCGATAATGGGCGAAGGCTTTGTTGGCTTCTGCCATCCGGTGCGTTTCTTCCCGCTTCCGAACTGCACTCCCGGTTTCATTGGCTGCATCCATCAGTTCTGATGCTAGTCTACTAGCCATCGATCGCCCTGAACGAGTCCTCGAAAAGTGAATCAACCAGCGTAAAGCTAAGGTCGTTCCCCGTTCGGAACGCACTTCCATCGGAACTTGATACGTCGCTCCTCCCACCCGGCGAGCCTTAACCTCTACCAAAGGAGTCGCGTTTCTAACCGCTTTTTCAAACAGTTCTAGCGGATCAGATCCCGTCCGTTCCTCAATAGTAGCCAAAGCATCATAAACAATGTTGTGAGCCACAGATTTTTTTCCGTGTCTCATGATGCGGCGCACCATCATACTCACTAAGCGACTGTTATACCTAGAATCAGGAGGAACCGGACGTTTTTGAACAACTCTACGACGAGACATACTAATTTTTCCTCAACACAATCTCAAGTTTATGCCGGGCCAGCAATACTTACAATAACCCATGTCAACCAGACCCGCCCCTAAAATTAGGCTGCCAAAATTTGGGTTAATTCATACTCCGATCCTAAGCCTTCGGGCGTTTCGCTCCATATTTGGAACGACCATTACGACGATCTTTGACCCCGGCTGTATCCAAAGTCCCACGAATAATGTGATATCGAACGCCTGGTAAGTCTTTCACCCGACCGCCTCGAATCATTACTACGGAGTGTTCTTGTAAGTTATGACCAATACCCGGTATATATGCTGTAACTTCAAATCCTGAAGTCAAGCGCACCCTTGCTACTTTGCGAAGTGCTGAATTCGGTTTTTTAGGTGTTGTAGTATAAACACGAGTACAAACGCCTCGACGTTGCGGACAACTTTTCAGGGCTGGAGACTTGGTTTTTTTATCAGTCTTTTCTCGTGCAGAACGAATTAGTTGCTGTATAGTGGGCATGAGTTACGACATAATCTATGAATTCGGCAATTTTAGGGGTTACGGTATCTCCACTGAAATAGCCCTCCCCGATTTGGGGATGGGATTTTCCTTTCTATCTATAAGTTAGATTCTGATACCCAAAACTTTATTTTAAACGATCTAACTGCTTTTGGCAAACTTTTTTTGAAAATACGGAAGCGAATGGGACGCAACCCTCTCATATCAGGACTTGAACACAAAAGAGTGACCACAGCTACAGGTCTTGGCTGCATTGGGATTATCGAACCGGAAGCCTCCCCCCATTAGATCCTCTGAATAATCTAGGGTTAGTCCCGCCAGGTAGGGAGCTATTTCGCTATCAATCACTATCCTAATCGAACCACACTGATAAACCCCATCATTGGCTGTGGCTTCTGGTTCCCAACCGAAGGTATAAACCCACTCACAACACCCCCCAGACTTCACTCCTAGTCTAAACAATAGGTTGGAGTCATTCTTCCTAGACTGTTGTCGTAGAACTTCATTAGTGGCAGATTGGGTCAGATGAATCATATTTAACACATATAACACATAACCGATCGCTGAGGCTCGACCATAAGCACCCTGTATTTTTGGTCAAGCCGTAATTATACAGCTAGGGTCGGCAATTGCACAAGTCAAGCTAATCAAAGCCGTCTCAACTCATAGGAAGCCGAATTTTAAGGTTAGCGACCGCGAGAGTAGTCATCCTGAAAACGAACAATGTCATCTTCCCCTAAATACTCCCCATTCTGAACCTCAATCAAAACCAGAGGTATCACGCCGGGATTTTCTAGGCGGTGGGTGGTACATTGAGGCACATAAGTAGACTGATTAGAAAACAGTACCTCTTCACGATCGCCACAGGTAACTCTAGCAGTACCAGAAACTACAATCCAGTGTTCACTGCGATGATGGTGCATTTGCAAGCTAAGACGATGGCCTGGGTTTACCTCAATGCGTTTAATTTTGTAGCCGGGTCCTTCTTCTAATACGGTAAAAGAACCCCAAGGCCGCAACTCAGTGGCTGAAGGCAATTGGGGAATGGTGGCGACGAGTGTGGCTGCAACTTGAGGATTTTCTTTGATGGCTACCATAGCAATCTGTCCTTGAAACATTTAGGATAAATTTGGCACTAGCTCAGGGCTTTAGATGATCGAGGTTCGAGCCTTTACATTGAGCCTTGATTCCTACAAACCACCATAGCAAACAGATTAGGGAAGATGTCACCCGGTTTGCCTCAGAATGCGGTGATAGCTACCAGATTTTATCAAAACTTTACGGTAGCCACCCATAGCTTTACATAGAAGTCATAGTTTTTAAGGGGATAAGAACACACCCAGGGCATTGTGAATAGGGGCGGCGGTTTGAGGAGGGCGATCGAGTAGATACCCACCCAAATAGAGACCCGTGGAACTACCACCGTCCAAATTGAGAGCATCAGTAGCCCCCAACTGTTTCATTATGAGTGATAATTCAGCCAGAGAGGGTCCGGGACCAGCCAGACGAGGATGGACTACGACGAATAAAAGCGATACTCCTGGGGAGTCGCTGGGCGATCGCCCTCCGGTGTTAGTTTTCAGACCGACGGCACTGCGGATAGCTCTTTGAGTATTAAAAGCATCACTAAAGTTTTCGGCTATAGCATCTAGGACTACTTCGTTGCGCCGGAGTAACAGAGGACCAGCCCCCAGAATATGGGGATATTCAGTAAAATCGGGCGGATTAGTTTCATAGACGAGTTGCACCGGTCGGGGTTGGTGTTCTGTCTGGGTGCTAGGGGGACAAACCAACCCGATACACTGGGTTTGATCTAGGCCGAGGGCTAAAGCTATTTCGGGTTCATTTCGCAGAATTAGTAAATGGCCATCGTCGGGAATAGGGACGGCTGAAAAGTTAATCGAGTCGAGAACTTGGTGACTAATAAGGGTTTCCCCTTGCACAGTGATAGCAATTTCTCTGGGAGTAAAAGGGCTATAGGTGTTTCCCCAGTCAGAAGTATAGCGAGAGAGTCCCCGTTGAATAAAGGCACTGTTGAGGCGACCGAGGGGGATAGGTTCACCAAGGTCTGTTAACAAGGTTTGTGAAAGTTCGAGGCGATCGATAAAAAATTGGTTTTGGTCTGTCCAAGCGATCGCCCCCCGGTTAAGAATTGGGCCAGAGAGCCAGCGATTTTGGTGTCTGATGACTCCCAGGGGATATTGATTATTGCGATTGAAAAATCCGCCATTAATGGCGGCGGCGGCTCTGGTACGACTAGCAATATTAACCAAGGGGCTGACACCGGAGCGAGATCCTTCTCGGCTGAGAATCGGTTGTAGGGAAATCCCCGGGTTATTTAAGTCTATCTCTAACCAAACCACTGGGAAGAGCGCCGCCTCGGAGCCAGTAGAAGAGGCCAAGGGAGGGAGTGCAGATGACCTTTGGTGGGTATTAATATCGACATATTTTTGTTGCCAACGCAGTCCCTCAGCCCAAACTATATTGCGATCGCGCCAAAAATCGGGGCGAATTTCGATGTTGATTTCTGGTAGAACAGCGCTAGATGTTACCACAGGTTGCCACCCGGTGGGAGTGCTGAAAATCAGGCGAGTTTGCTGGTTCTGGGAATCTACCCATAACCCCATTAAATTTGTCCAGAGATCTGATGAACTCTCGGAGGGGGTGAGAGATTCGATATTATTACCAGGTAAAATTACAGAACCGGGTAGCTGGCGCGAGCCGCTACTATTGGAGAGGTGAGGCGATGTAGCCTCCAAGGGAATTGACCACCATACCAAAGGCGGTAGTTCCCGGGGTGGTGTGGGTAAAGGTTGCCTATCCCCTTCATCTTCTAAGTTGGTTTCCTCTGTGGGCTCAGGTTCTGGTTCAGGCTGTGGCGACGGGGGTTTAAGTAACTCTTGCAGAGGGGGGGGAAGATCAGATATATCGAGGTTTTGGGGAGATATGCTGCGCCCAATGATACTGGGAGTTTGCCAATTGGCTGGGTTGTTGAGTCTGACCACAAAACGGCGGCAGAAATTTTCCGAGTTGCGTCCTGGGGGGTTGACGAGTGTTGTAGTGGGGAGGTCGGATAATTCTTGAACCCGTCCGTCGGTTCTGTCACCAGTCGTTTCCCCCAAAGAAGCTAGGGCGACTGTGTAAGGGGGGATGCCGAAATCAGCCCCGCTCAACACCGGATCCGAGGGGCGGGTGTGGGGAGTTGGCTGATTTTTCCCGTGGGATATGTTGCACCCGCCCCTACAAGCACCCGCCACGGGAACACAGAGATTGTCTGCTATGAAATCGGCTTGTACTGATTCAATAGTGCTAGGGGGGGTGACAATTTCGAGACGGTTTCCCTGGATCTGAATTTGCCAATTTTCCCTGGCTGCCAGTTCGCTAATCTCTAGGTATCGGTAGCCAGATTGATATTGTGTAGGCACGTTATGGGAAAATGCAAACCAACTAATGGGCTGTTGTTGGTGGTTATCGGTATCAAGGAGTTCGACTCCCATGGAGTGCATTAAGCCCAAATCGCTAATACCAATAGCAAGGCGGTCTGGTATGCGAGAATCTTGCCACTCTAGCCAATTAACTGGCAAATGTTTTCCGTTGATGGCAATCTCGGTTCCTGATTGAATAGGTTTTGATACAATGGTATACCCCGCCGCTAATGCCACACCCCCGCCGACCCCCCCAGTGGGAGTGCTAAGGGCGGGAGAGGACAACAACCAGAAAAAAGCAGCCAAATTTACAGAAAATCGGGATGAGTTAAACATGAAATCAAAATGTAATCAGATTTAAACTTTTGGGAGTCAAGACCAAAAATCGCGTGTATCCTAGGTAATTATGAGCTATAGCTTGGAATAGGGTACAGGCGGGTTCACAAACAATGGGCGTGGAAATAGAGTCGCGCGTAAGAACCCGCCCCTCGATGCGAAAATTTCGGAGTAAATCAACACGGAGTGCGTCACAATAACGCTTTTGGTTGGTGTTTCTCGTAGCCGGTCGGATGTGACGCACCCTACGAATCTTGGCTACATAATAATACCTAAGGGCATTTCACGGACAACGGACACCAGACAGCAATTTCCCTAGCAAAACCCATTGATCGAGACATGGATAGAAAAGAAACCAATTTCAACCCCCATCAACCCCCTACCCTGAAAGTTCGCCGGTTATCTAACCAGGGAAATAGCCTGGGTACACCCTACGCGGGTCCTCGGTGGCTGGTGGAAGAAAGAGATGCTTGTGGCGTTGGGTTCATTGCAGACCTAAACGGAAAAGCCAACCATAGCATAATTGAGAAAGCCTTAAAAGCCCTAGGCTGTCTGGAACACAGGGGAGGATGTAGTGCCGATTACGACTCTGGGGACGGAGCCGGAGTGATGACTACTATTCCCTGGAAAATACTGCAAGCGGAAGGATATGCGGTGAGTCCAGAGGGTGACTATGGAGTAGGAATGATATTTCTACCCCAGGCGGGTTCTTCAGGGAATGGTTCCCCCAATCAGGAGGTTGCGGAAGCGGACGGTAAACAACAGTTAGCCCGCGATACGATCGCCAAAGTTCTGGAGTCGGAAAATCTGAACCTGATAGGTTGGCGAGTGGTTCCGGTGCGCCCGGAAGTCCTCGGACCGATGGCAGCAGCTAACCAACCCTGCATTGAACAGCTTATTGTTAGCTCAAAAACAGGTCTGGTGGGAGATGACCTAGAACGTCAATTATATCTGGCACGCCGCCAGTGTGGGGTAGCCCTAGAAAAAGAGGGCTTGGTCTGGGGACAAGATATCTACATTTGTTCCTGGTCCTGTCGGACTATCGTTTATAAGGGTATGGTGCGCTCGGCGGTGTTGGGTGAGTTTTACCGTGATTTACAAAATCCTGACTATGAAAGTCAATTTGCGGTGTATCATAGGCGCTTCAGCACTAATACTATGCCACGCTGGCCCCTCGCTCAACCGATGCGGTTACTGGGGCATAACGGGGAAATTAACACGCTTCTGGGTAACATTAACTGGATGCGGGCGCGGGAAGGTATCCTCTCTCATCCGGTTTGGGGCGATCGCCTTTGGGATCTGAAACCTTTTGTGGATGCCAATAACAGCGATTCGGCTAACCTCGATAACGTGATGGAACTGCTGGTGCGGACGGGGCGGGAACCTTCTGAGTCGTTGATGATTATGGTTCCAGAAGCCTATCAAAATCAGCCGCTGCTGAAAGACTATCCAGAAATTACGGACTTCTACGAATTTCACAGCGGAGTACAAGAAGCCTGGGATGGTCCGGCTTTGCTGGTGTTTAGCGATGGTAAACAGGTGGGGGCGTGCTTAGACCGCAATGGACTCAGACCGGCGCGTTATTGCATCACCAAAGGGGGTTTGATTATTGTGGGCTCGGAAGCGGGAGTAGTACAAGTTGAGGAGTCGGAAATTATCGAAAAAGGTCGCCTGGGACCGGGACAAATGATCGCGGTGAACTTGGAGGAGTCGGAAATCCTGAAAAACTGGGATATTAAACGGAAAGTGGCGGGGAAATGCAACTATGGGGAATGGCTGCGAAAATACCGCCAGGATTTGGAGCGGCAACCTTTTGTGGGCACGGAAAATCCTCCTCTTCCTGACCTGGCTATCCAAAAAGCCTTTGGTTACGGTTCGGAAGATGTGGAAATGGTGATTGCGGATATGGCGAGTTTGGGGAAAGAACCGACTTTCTGCATGGGAGATGATATTCCGCTGGCGGTGATTTCGGAACAACCTCACCTGCTATATGACTATTTTAAACAGCGCTTTGCTCAGGTGACTAACCCGCCTATTGACCCGCTACGGGAGCGGATTGTGATGTCCCTAGAAATGCGCTTGGGAGAACGGGGGAACCTGCTGGACCCGAAACCGGAAGATGCGCGGATGCTAAAAATATCATCCCCAGTCCTGAATGAGGCGGAACTGCAAAAACTGGCGGACTCTGGTTTAAAGGCGGTGGGTCTGTCTACTCTGTATCCGGTGGCGACGGGACCGGACGGGTTGCGGTTGGCGGTGGAGGCTCTGTGCGAAAAAGCGATCGCCGCTGTGGCTCAGGGGGCGAAAATCTTGATTCTCAGCGATCGCCACTCGGAGAGCCAATCGCCTTTGAATGGGGAAAATACCTATATTCCGCCTCTGTTGGCTGTGGGGGCTGTCCATCACTATCTGATTGAGTCGGGAGACCGCCTGAAATGCTCGTTGGTGGTGGATACTGCCCAATGCTGGAGTACACATCATTTTGCCTGTTTAATCGGCTATGGTGCGTCTGCTATCTGCCCCTATTTGGCTTTGGCGACGGTGCGACAGTGGTGGTCGGAACCCAAAACTCAGATACAGATGGAAAAAGGGAAAATGCCACCCTTGACGATGGTTCAGGCTCAGGAAAATTATCGCGCGGCGGTGGAAGGGGGACTGTTAAAGATTCTCTCGAAAATGGGGATTTCTCTACTGTCTTCTTACCAAGGAGCCCAAATTTTTGAGGCGATCGGTATCGGGGAAGACCTGTTGAATTTGGGCTTTAAGGGGACGACTTCTCGGATTGGAGGGTTGACTGTGGCGGAGTTGGCGATGGAGGTGGGCCAGTTTCACGCTAAGGCTTTCCCGGAAATGCAAGGCAAAAAGCTGGAAAACTACGGCTTTGTTAATTATTTTAAACGGGGAGAATATCACGGCAATAGCCCGGAATTGGCGAAGTTGCTCCATCAGGCGGTACGCGGTGAGGGGGCAGACCATTACAGCACTTACCAGGCTTACCTGCAAGAGCGCCCGGTGGCGGCGCTGCGAGATTTGCTGGATTTCCAAAGCGATCGCTCTCCTATCTCGATTGATGAGGTGGAACCCATTACGGATATTGTGTCGCGTTTCTGTACCGGGGGGATGTCTTTGGGGGCGCTGTCGCCTGAGGCTCACGAAACTTTGGCGATCGCTATGAACCGTTTGGGGGGTAAGTCTAATTCTGGGGAAGGTGGGGAAGACCCGACCCGGTTTAAGCCTTTGGATGATGTGGCTGATGATGGTATCTCCCCCAGTCGCCCTTATCTGCGAGGGCTGCAAAATGGGGATAGTTGTTCTTCGGCGATTAAACAGGTGGCTTCGGGTCGCTTTGGGGTGACACCAGAGTATCTGATGAATGCTCAGTCTATTGAGATTAAAGTCGCTCAAGGGGCGAAACCCGGTGAGGGGGGACAGTTGCCGGGTAAGAAGGTGAGCCCCTATATCGCTATGTTGCGACGGTCGAAACCCGGTGTCACCCTGATCTCGCCGCCGCCTCATCATGATATCTACTCCATTGAGGATTTGGCACAGTTGATTTTTGACTTGCATCAGATTAATCCGGGGGCTCAGGTGTCGGTGAAACTGGTGGCGGAAATTGGGATTGGGACGATTGCGGCTGGGGTGGCTAAGGCGAATGCTGACTATATCCAGATTTCTGGTCATGATGGGGGGACGGGAGCCTCGCCTTTGTCTTCGATTAAACACGCCGGAGCCCCCTGGGAGTTGGGTTTGACCGAGGTGCATCGGGTTCTGATGGAAAATAAATTGCGCGATCGCGTCCGCCTGCGGGTTGATGGGGGCCTGAAGTCCGGCTGGGATGTGGTGATGGGGGCGCTCATGGGGGCGGAAGAGTTCGGCTTTGGGACTATCGCCATGATTTCCGAAGGCTGCATTATGGCTCGGATTTGTCACACTAATGGCTGTCCGGTGGGGGTGACAACTCAGCGGGAGGATTTGCGGAAACGCTTCCCAGGAACTCCTGACCATGTGGTGAATTTCTTCCATTTTGTCGCCGAGGAGGTGCGATCGCTGTTGGCGAGGTTGGGTTATCGTTCCCTGACTGATTTGATGGGGCGATCGGACCTGCTGAGGATGCGTGATGTACCTCTGGCCAAAACTAAGGGATTGGATTTGGGGGTGTTGATGCAGCAGCCGGTGGCTCCGGGTAATGATTGGTTGCATCATGAACCTGTACACAGCAATGGTGCGGTGTTAGACGACAGCATTTTGGCGGATCAGGAAATCTCTAATGCTATTTCCCATCAGTCCAAGGTTGCCAAAACTTTGGATATTGTCAATACCGATCGCACTGTGGGGGCTCGCATTGCTGGGAAAATTGCTTCTATGTACGGCAATAGTGGGTTCTCTGGAGAAATTGCCCTGAGTTTTAAGGGGTCGGCTGGTCAGAGTTTTGGCGCGTTTAATCTACCGGGTATGATTTTGACTCTCCATGGGGAGGCTAATGATTATGTCGGTAAGGGTATGCACGGCGGCGAGTTGATTATTAAGCCCAGTGATGACTCGACTCTGGCGGCTTTTGAAAATGTGATTATTGGCAATACTTGTCTGTATGGAGCTACCGGGGGCACTCTGTTCGCACGGGGACAAGCGGGTGAGCGCTTCGCTGTGCGTAACTCTATGGGACGGGCGGTTATTGAAGGGGCTGGCGACCATTGCTGCGAGTATATGACTGGTGGGGTGGTTGTGGTTCTCGGTAAGGTTGGCCGTAACGTGGGGGCGGGAATGACTGGCGGTATTGCTTATTTCCTGGACCCGGGTGGGTCTTTCCCCGATTGTGTGAATGGGGAAATTGTCCGCATTCAACGGGTTTGTACCGCAGCCGGTGAGGCTCAGTTGCGCGGGTTGATTCAAGACCATTGCGATCGCACTGGCAGTACCCTAGCTGCTTCGGTTTTGGCTAATTGGTCTGAGTTCCTACCTAAATTCTGGCAAGTGGTTCCCCCTTCTGAGGAAAATACGCCGGAGGTTTCCCCTGAAGGTAGCGATGAAAAGGTTGCCGTTGGCGCTTCGTAATTCGTTTCTTAATCTAGGCTGATAATCTTCTTGGGGTCTATCAACTGATTTCCCAAAACACAGGGGCGAAAAATTCTTCGCCCCTATCATTTACGCACTAAGATTTTTACCCAACAGATGCGTTATCGTAAAAATTATTCTCTGTTATAATCCCATAATATTAAGTTTTATTGGTGCAGAGGGTCCTGTCTCCGAATAAAATCTTTACCGTATCCATACTAGTTCTATGATCTTCTATATCGAAAATTCGATCAGGGGACTGCGCTCAACTATTTTGTTCAACTATAATATAGCAGCATTGGCTTACGCCCTGCCGTTAATAACATTGTTTGCCGTCATCTTCGATGACTCTACTCAAACTCGTTATCTAATGGGAGTCTTACGTCAACAAGATAAATCCGGTAAAGATTGCTATAAATTATTTGCAAGCGGATTTGGGGGAAAATCGAGAACAAAATGCTTTACTAAGATGAATTTTCATGGGAGGCATCATCTCTGGGTGAATGAGTTTTCCTGGCATTTTTTAAGCTCTTTTTAGGATGATTTGGATTGAGACAAATGGGCGATCGCTTATCGCGTGCTTTCCTACATCATTAACGGCAGGAGTTTATGCTTATCATAAAATCGATCTATTCCTCTTTTCGCAAAATCCACAAAATCGTTCCACTGCGTACGATTCTAATCGTGCCGTTTATTCTTCAAATTTTTGGGGTTGTTGGACTAACTGGATATCTCTCCTTCAGGAGTGGACAAGAATCGATTAATCAGTTAATCGAAAAATTAAGCAATAAAATTACCGCCAATATTAATCTGCATCTTCAGAATTATCTGAAAACCCCCCACCTGATGCACCAAATTACCGCCGCATCGGTTCGCAATGGCATTTTAGATCTAGATGATTTTGATACCTTACAAAAGCAGTTCTGGTCAGAAATTCAACTGTCTGAAGCCGTTGATTACATCTTTTTTGGCGATCAAGATGGCCGGTTTATCGGAGTTCAGACTTATCTGACCGGGGAAACCGTGGTTAAATTTAGGGATTTTCAAACTGAACCCAACCGCGAAATTTATCAATTGGATCAACAAGGAGAACGGGAACAATTTTTAAGGTCTGGCCCATACGATCCGCGCGATCGCCCCTGGTACAGCAACACATTAGAACAAAACAAACAAACCTGGAGTGAGGTGTATTTATCCGCAGATTTAGGGCTATTACAAATCACGCCAAGCACACCGATTTATGATTCAGAAGGGAATTTACAAGGGGTGTTAGCAACCAATTTAATTCTAGCTCAAATTAGCGAATTTTTACAAACTTTAGAAATTAGCAGCTCAGGGATTGCCTTTATTCTAGAACCCAGTGGCAAAATTATTGCCAGTTCAACCGCAGAATCCCCATTTATAATCAAGGAAAACGGAGAACCCAAACGGTTATTAGCCATTGAGTCCCGTGAAGCCCTAATTCGCGAAAGTTACAAATATTTAATTGAGCAGTTGCCTGGCTTGAATAAGTTTGAAGGAAAGCGTAATTTTATCCTAAATATTGAGGGAAATAAAAAACTGTTACAAGTCTCTCCCTTACAACAAGATATCGGCTTAGATTGGGCGATCGTCATTGTGATTCCTGAATCCGATTTCATGGAAAAAATTGCCGCTAATACCCGCACCACGATCGCCCTTTGCTTAATCTTTTTCTTGATTGCTATTTTTATCGGCTTCCGAACATCACTCTGGATTGTTAAACCCATTTTAAAGCTTAATCAATCTGCCAAAAAACTCGCCAGTGGAGAATGGGAAGAAACCCCTAATCTTGACCGGACTGATGAACTGGGAGAATTGGCAAATTCCTTTAATCAAATGGCTCGCCAACTCAAGGAATCCTTTGTCAACTTAGAAGCCAAAAATGCCCAACTTCAACATTTAGATAAACTCAAGAATGAATTTTTAGCCAATACTTCTCACGAACTACGAACCCCCCTCAATGGAACCATTGGAATCGCCGAGTCCATGCTCGATGGTGCAACCGGAAGTTTAACAGAAATTCAACGCAAAAATTTATTAACCATTGCCCAAACAGGACGGCGTTTAGCCAATTTAATCAATGATATTTTAGACTTTTCTAAACTTCGACATAACCATATTGAACTGCAACTCAAATCAATTCGATTGCGAGAACTGGTTGAAGTCGTCTTAACCCTCAGTCAGCCTTTAATTAAATATAAACAGTTAGAAATAATTAATACCATTTCTGATAATCTACCCCCGGCGATGGCTGATGAAAATCGTTTGCAACAAATTCTACATAACTTAATTGGAAATGCGATTAAGTTTACCAATGCAGGAACCATTGAAATTTCTGCCGTAGAACTTGACAGTCATGGGGAAACAGAAAAACCAGAATGGATTGAAATCACCATTTCTGATACAGGGATTGGGATTCAAGAAGACAAAATTGACCGTGTTTTTGAATCCTTTGAACAAGCAGATGGGTCTACCGCACGCCAATATGGGGGAACAGGATTAGGATTGGCGGTGACGAAAAAACTAGTTGAACTTCATGGGGGTAAAATTTGGCTTGAATCTGAGATTGGTGTGGGGTCTCGCTTTCATTTTAGTTTACCCATTGCCGAGAGTGAACCGATATCGCTGGAGATTGAGCAAGGTTTAAAAATGTCTCAGTTAAACCATTTGGCTTGGTCGGAAGATGAAGAGGAGATCGAACCGACCGGTTTAGAACGGGAAGAGATTGATGACGATCGCCAAATTAAAATCTTAATTGCTGATGATGAACCCGTCAATTTACAGGTTATCTCTAATTATTTATCTTTAGAAAATTATACAATTGTTTCTGCATTAAATGGGATTGAGGCATTGGCTTTAATTGAAGAAGGATTTAAGCCGGATCTGGTTTTACTAGACTTAATGATGCCTCAAATGACTGGGTATGAAGTTTGTGAAAAACTGCGAGAACATTTCGAGGCAAATCAATTACCCATTTTGATGTTAACGGCGAAAAATCAGGTATCTGATTTAGTCCATGGCTTGGGAGTGGGAGCCAATGATTATTTAACAAAACCGATTTCTAAACATGAGTTGCTGGCTCGGATTAAAACCCATTTAGAAATTGCGAAGATCTCAATTGAAAATGCACAGCTTTATTATGAAATACGTGAAAGTGAAAGCCGCCTGAAACAGTTTTTAGAAGCGTTACCGGTGGGGATTTCTATTCTGGATGCACAGGGAAGTCCTTATTATGTGAATCAAGTGGGGAAAGAACTGTTGGGTCAAGGGGTGGTGAATACGACGTGGAAGCAAGTTAATGAGGTCTACCGTAATTATATTGCGGGGAGCGATCGCCTCTATCCGATTGAGCAGTTACCGGTAATTCGCGCATTGCATGGGGAACGAACAACGGCGGATGATATTGAAATCCAGCACCCGGATAAACGGATTCCAATTGAAGCGTGGGGGACACCTATTTTTGATAAAAATGAGGCGGTTGCATTTGCGATCGTGGCATTCCAAGATATTACAGAACGCAAACACGCGGAAATGGAACGGGAGGAATTTTTACAACAACTAGCTGTGGTAAATAAAGATTTGGAAAAAGCCTTAGAAGCACAAGTGCAGTTAACGGATGCTTACGGTCGTTTTGTCCCCCATGAATTTTTAGAGTTTCTGGGTCATCGCAGTATTGTTGATGTCGAGTTAGGGGATGCGGTGGAGCAAGAAATGTCCATCCTCTTCTCAGATATTCGAGATTTTACAACGATTTCGGAACAGTTAACCCCGGCTGATAATTTTAAGTTTCTCAATTCTTATTTAGGTCGCATGGAAGCGGCGATCGCTTATAATAATGGGTTTATTGATAAATATATTGGGGATGCAATTATGGCTTTATTTAGCAATAATGCGGATGAAGCCGTACAGGCGGGAATTTTGATGTTAAAAATGTTGGCTGCTTATAATCAACAACCAGTGGAAGCAGGCCGATCGCCGGTGAGAATTGGCATCGGGATTAATACGGGAAATTTGATGTTAGGAACCGTAGGCGGATCAAACCGGATGGATGGAACGGCGATCGGAGATGCGGTGAATTTAGCATCTCGAATTGAAGGCTTAACTAAAAATTATGGGTCGCAGTTGTTGATTTCTCACCACACTTTTTTAAAGTTGGAACATCCCACTAAATATGCTTTACGTTTAATCGATCGCGTTAAGGTAAAAGGAAAGTCAACGTTTGTGTCGGTTTTTGAAATTTTTGAGAATGACCCACCAGAAATAAAAGCCTTGAAGTTAAAGAATAAAACATTGTTTGAAAAAGCGGTTGTACTCTATCACTTTAATTGCTTTGATCAAGCAACTGAACAGTTTCAAGCATATCTGGACTTAAATCCGGGCGATCGGGCGGCGGAAATTTACCGCGATCGCTGCCAACAACGCTCTAAGGGATCCACCGATGAACAGTTGGAATAGCAAGGCTTCAATGGCTTGAGCACAGGAGGCGCAACTCATGCCCTGGAGTTGGAGAGTTTGTGGATTGATAAGGTAGAGGTCGAATCTCCTAAAGCGATCGCTTCATTTCTCCCACTCCTAACACTTGAGGGAAAAGGCGATCGCCCCGATGCTAGTTTCCGGCAAATGTTCTAGGGCTTTGGTGGTGGAGTTAGTAGCGATCGCCTCAAGATAAACCGGGTTTCTGTTGTGGATATTATCCTTAACTGTGGAGTAAAAAAAACCTGTTTTTCACACCCTAGGGATAAGAAGAAAATACAGTCACAGCAGCTTCATCGGGCAAACATGGTAAGGATAATGAACTCACAATTTCTGTCACTATTTGACGATAAATATCATAAGTTTGCTGGTCATTACAAACCAAGATAATCTCTTGCAGTTGAAAATAGGTGGTTAAAAATTTTTGCATTTCAGTAACAGCAATTTTGGCAGCTTTTTCTAAGGTAAATTTCCCGGTTCCGGTTCCTAATGCCGGAAAAGCAATGGATTCAATTTCTTGAGAATTAACTAAGTTTAAACAGTTCTGGTAGCATTTAGCTAAGAGTTTTTCGGCTTGAACTTCACCATTTTGCCAAGTGGGACTAACCGTATGAATTACCCATTCAGCGGGTAAATTATATCCGGGGGTTATTTTTGCTTCTCCTACCTTACATCCATTCAGTTTTTGACATTCTTGTTTTAACTCTACACCTGCCGATTTATGGATCATAATATCTACTTCGGGATGGTCTGAGGACATGAAAAATGAACCCCATTTTTTATTTGGTAATAGATGGGGATTTGTGGAACAAACGATCGCATCTACAGGTTGCTGGGTGATATCTCCTTGGATAACCGTAATGCGATCGCTGAGATTAATCCCGGATTTTAGTAAAATAATTCTGCGGATTTCCTCAACCTCTTCTAGGGGAGTTTTGGTGATTTCAGCGATACGATTATGCAGGATTTTCTCCTGTTCACTAATTCGCCCATCTGCTTTAGCCAGTTCCCAAGATATCGCCAGAAGGAAACGATATTTGATTCTAGCTTTTTCTGGCTTTTGTTCCTTTAATAAGCCCTCAGCGATTACTTGGTCAAAACTTTGCTGATGTTCGATGACATCCCGAACTCTCTGAGCATCTTTTTTGTTAATCCATGGGTGAAGCAGTAAACTTTCCAGAGTATCTCGTTCTTGACGAGAAAATTCTCCATCAGCCCAAGCCATTGGTAAAGATGCAATGAATACATCCGCTAAAAAAGCACTTAATTTTCGCTGTTCATTTTTATTTCTTAAAGATAAAGCACCGTAACTAATTCCCACTCCGGCAACTGCTGCCAGAGTAATGGGGGCAGCTAATGTTAATAAAGAATAGGCAGAAGCACTAACCGCAATTCCACCACCCAAACCAAGTGCAGATTGAATGGAAGTCCATAAACCTGCTTGAACAAACATACTGCTTGCTACACCATGAACACCCGCACCTGTTAAGGCTGCCATGGTAGCTCCTTCGGCAACTGACACGGTAATTTTGGCGACTGGAGGTAAGTCGTCTGTAATAATTTGCAGTTCACTTTCTGTAGGAGATAAGGATTCATTAGTCAGATATTTTTTCAGGTAAGCAAATAAGCCATTAATCAAACTGACAATGGTGCTATCGTAGTCCTTGTCTGGATCGAGTTTGCTTTTGACTGCATCTAAGATTTTTTGGGTTTCTTTGACAGTTTTTTCCCAGGTTTTTTCCCAAGAAACGCCCAAACTTTGGATCAGTTCGTTGCGATCGCTTTGAATATCTTCTAACTCTGAACCATACTTACTTTTTAAATAGTTTCCATTGAGTTCTAAAACTATGTCGAAGGTTACTAGACTTATGACAATAGCGATCGCAGCAGCAATGGGAGTAGTGAATAATCCCAAAATTGGCATTCCGGTTAAGGGAATATAGGAGGAGGCGAGGAAAGCCAAAATATGGCCAATAATCAATAAACTTGCCGTTAAAATTTTTCTGGCTTCTGCTCCAATATTTTGATTTTTATAAATTGTAAAGAGAAGGTTAATATAACTTGGTATTTTTTTGATTTTCGGAATAGTAAACTTTAAAAGCTGTCCAGAAATGGGGACAATCACGTGCCCAAAGAATTGCATAATCAGACCAGGAATTTCAAAGAACATAATATTATTCCTCTTACAGATTTAATCTTGATTGGGTAGGGTGGGTTAGTCGCTGCGGTATGTTTGATTTCTGTAGGGGTCAATAGCCATTAACCCCTACCATTTATCTATCATTGAGAAATGCTAGATAAATTTAATTCATTTCAGGGGGAGTAAATTAGGATCAATACAAGTTATTGCTGCCCATTCGCCAAGTTTGTTAGCAATAAAAATAGCTAATTTAGAAGAACCATAAGTTGTAGCAGCAGTTCCACCAACTAACAATGCAGCCATAATCATCGGACCCCCGACTGCGGATGTGACAACCGCTGTTGCTGCTGCTCCTGTTGCGCTGCTGCCTAATGTACTAGCTAAAGTTGTTGTAAGTCCACCTAAACCTAATTCAGAAACTGCAGAAGCGATTCCTGCATATCCGGTTAAGTTTCCTGCACCGGCTACGGCCGCAGATGTAATTGTTTGATGTACAATAAAAACAGTACCTGCACCATCTAATATTGCATTCCAATATGAATCATCAATTCCATTTTTGCTATCAAGATAAGCTCGGCATATCATCTTAGGACTTGTTTCTAAAAAATCTCGTGCTCGTTTACGACTTTTAGCATCTAGCTTTTGAGAGGTAATAGTTTGAAAGACTAACATCAGAAGTTTTTGGCTTTCACCCAGTTTACCTGGAAGAGTTTTTGTGGCTATTTTTTGCATTTCTTTGCCATAGCTTGATGTGTGAGAAACTAGCTGAGTGAGATCATCCGCCAGCTTTTTGACAGACAAGCTGGAACTAATATTACTGGTCGTGTCAGAAACTAATTTTTTAGCAACGTCTGTCTGTTTTAGGGCATCATTGATT
This sequence comes from Limnospira sp. PMC 289.06, assembly GCF_032350395.1. NCBI lineage: Bacteria > Bacillati > Cyanobacteriota > Cyanophyceae > Oscillatoriales > Sirenicapillariaceae > Limnospira > Limnospira sp. PMC 289.06. Next base: position 866 of record NZ_JARPLC010000076.1, on the reverse strand, counting down.
GCCTTCAAAATTTGCTCTTGACTTGGCAAGTTTTTCTTAAAAAAATTCCGAGTAGAATTGGTAACATATTTGCTGTTGGATTTAATCCCATTCTCAATCATGCTTTGTATTTGAGATTTATCAGGGATTTGATCCAGAAAGTCCATAAAACCTGTTACAGAAATGCTTGCTACTAATTCTGATCGCAGGTTCCAAGAATTTGAAATCTCAGTCATAATTGATTTCTCGGCTGCTAAAGCTGGTGGAGAGGAAAACCAGAAACCAATACTAACAGTAACATATAATATGACAGTGACAATGGAAGTTGTCAGTTTAGTCCATTGACTCATATCAAACACTCCTTGCATTTTAACAATTTAGCCATAACCATAAGACCCTCAACTGCTAATTTAAAAGGCGATCGCCTATCACACCATCCGACCGACTAACCCAGTGATAAGCCTGATAGAATACGTGGCGCTTGTCTTCCATTTTATACACAACCATCATAAGTCAATTATATTTTCCGATATTTTTAATTATTTCTAAATATTTCTAAATATTTCTACAAAAAACGTCACTACAGTAGTTAAACTTTGTAGGTTGGGTGAAACGCAGTGAAACCCAACATGATTTAGAGATAGTAGTGTGAGGTGGCGACCAAGGGCCGAGTGCTAAACTTTGTAGGTTGGGTGAAACGCAGTGAAACCCAACAGAAGGTTAGAGATGGTGGCGTTGGGTTTCGTTACCTCCACCCAACCTACTCAACTAATGGTGGTGTGAAACGAGCGTGAAACCCAACAGAAGGTTAGAGATGGTGGCGTTGGGTTTGGTTACCTCCACCCAACCTACTCAACTAATGGTGGTGTGAAACGAGCGTGAAACCC
>NZ_JARPLC010000075.1:9529-25547 GCF_032350395.1 Limnospira sp. PMC 289.06 | reverse complement strand
CTGTAAAGCCTATAAGAATAGGGTAACTGATGGGGAGGGGAATTGTCAAGGGTTGGGGGAAATGAGGCGCGGCCGCAAGTGTTGAATAAAAAATCAAGTGTATAGCGATGTAACCCCCAAAATAATATGGTAACTGATGGGGAGGGTAGTTGTCAAGGGTTGGGGGGAATGAGGCGGGGGCGGGGGAGAGGGTGGCTAATTGACAAATTCGAGTATTTGATTGGCGGTAATTTGTGGTTGTTCGAGGTGGGGAACATGACCGCATTTGTCAATCCAGATAAGTTGACTGTTAGGGATAGCGGTTCGGAATTTATGGGCATCTTTGGTTCCCAAGATTTTGTCATTTTTGCCCCATAAAATTAAGGTGGGTTGTTGAATAGTATTTAAGCGATCGCCAAAAGCACCATAACCGCCACTTTTGGTAAACTCAATTAAACCGCGATTCCATAATGGTGATTGTAGATGCCACGCCGCGCATAACTGAGCATCACGGGAGGCGAGGCTTTTGTCAAAATAGGCGTTTTCGCTGATACTTTGGCGAACTTTAGGTTGTCGCAGAAATTCGGTGGCGAGATAGTCGAAGGGTGGAAATAAAAACTTGCCAGCGATAGGACCTTTATTGATTCCGGCACTATCAATAAGGACTAGAGATTGTACGGCTTGGGGATGATTGAGGGTAAAGTCGATGGCGGTAGCGCCTCCCATAGAAGCGCCAACTAAGATAACTGGTTGATTGATGGTAGATTGCCAGAAGGCGTAGAGATGGGCTAAGATATGAGTAGGATTAACGGTTAAATAAGGCGATCGCTGTGTAAAGCCAAAGCCGAATAGATCGACGGCCCAGGTTTCGGTGGAATTAGCTAATAGTGGTAAGAGTCGGCGAAACTCTAGGACGGAACTATCGAAACCGTGTAGGAGTAGAATGGGAGGCAGAGGCTGTCGGTTTCCTTGGCGGACATAGGTAGTGAGGATGGGTTGAGGGACAGCAGGGAGGGTTACGGGTTGAGCAATAATTGCTTGAGCGAGGGAGATAGAAGTTAATTCGGTGAGTGGTTCAGCCAGTGGGGGTAAATACTCAGGAAACATAAAAAGCGATGGCAATCAGTAATTCTAATCTAAACCAACGGGGATACGATCGCCCGACAAAATATCTGGGTATGGGAGTTTCATGGTAAAGAATAAACCCTATACTAGATAGGAAAGTAGTGTTGAGATTATCCTGTTATTGCTATGCTTAAAGCTCTGCTGGGCGATCCTAATGCCCGCAAAATCAAAAAATATCAGCCTGTAGTGACGGATGTTAATATCCTAGAGGAAGATGTGCGATCGCTCTCCGATGAAGGTCTAAAGGCGAAGACTGGGGAGTTTAAGGAGATGTTGGCGAAAGCCCAAAACCGGGGGGAAAGGGAACAAATCCTGGATGAAATTTTACCGTTAGCCTTTGCTGTAGTCAGGGAGGCTTCCCGACGGGTGTTAGGGATGCGGCACTTTGATGTTCAGGTGCTGGGGGGTATGATTTTACATAAGGGTGAAATTGCGGAGATGAAAACGGGGGAAGGAAAAACCCTGGTTTCGACCCTCCCGGCTTATCTGAATGGTTTATCAGGTCACGGGGTGCATATTATCACGGTTAATGATTATCTAGCCCGTCGTGATGCTGAGTGGATGGGACAGGTACACCGTTTTCTGGGGTTGAGTGTGGGATTAATCCAGCAGGGGATGGGTCCAGAGGAACGGAAAAAGAACTATAGCTGTGATATCACCTACGCCACTAACAGTGAGGTGGGGTTTGACTATTTGCGCGATAATATGGCGACCTCTATGGAAGAGGTGGTGCAGCGTCCTTTCAACTATTGCATTATTGACGAAGTGGACTCGGTGCTAATTGATGAGGCGCGGACTCCGTTGATTATCTCTGGTCAGGTAGAACGTCCCAGTGAGAAGTATATGAGGGCGGCGGAGGTGGCGAAGGCGCTACAGAAGGATAAAGATCATTATGAGGTGGACGAGAAGGCGCGTAATGTTCTGCTGACGGATGAGGGTTTTGCGGCGGCGGAAGAGTTTTTGGGGGTTAAGGATTTGTATGATCCTAATGACCCTTGGGCGCATTTTGTGTTTAATGCGTTGAAAGCAAAAGAATTGTTTATCAAGGATGTTAATTATATTGTTCGGGATGATGAAGTCGTTATTGTAGACGAGTTCACGGGACGGGTAATGCAGGGTCGCCGTTGGAGTGATGGCTTACACCAGGCGATTGAGGCTAAGGAAGCTGTGGAAATTCAGCCGGAAACTCAAACTCTGGCGACGATTACTTATCAAAATTTCTTTTTGCTATATCCTAAGTTGTCGGGGATGACGGGGACGGCGAAAACTGAGGAGGCGGAAATTGAGAAGATTTATAGTTTGCAGGTGACGGTGGTTCCGACTAACCGACCGACGGCTCGTGCGGATTTGTCGGATATGGTTTATAAAACTGAGCAGGGTAAATGGCTGGCGATCGCTACTGAATGCGCCCAAATGCACAATATGGGTAGACCTGTATTGGTGGGAACTACGAGCGTAGAAAAATCGGAGTTGCTTTCTGGTTTGTTATCACAGCAGGAGGTTCCCCATAACCTTTTGAATGCGAAGCCGGAGAATGTGGAAAGGGAATCGGAAATTGTGGCGCAAGCTGGTCGCAAAGGGGCTGTGACTATTGCTACTAATATGGCGGGGCGAGGAACTGATATTATCCTGGGGGGTAATGCTGATTATATGGCGCGGTTGAAGTTACGGGAGTATTTTATGCCCCGAATTGTGAAACCGCAAGATGAGCGAGAATTGGCTATCCCTCAAATCGGAGGGGGTCCCCGTCGTAATAAGCCCCAGGGTTTTGCTGCTGCTGATAAGCCGAAGGTGTGGAAGGTGGCGGCGGGGATTTTTCCGACGGAGTTGTCGGTAGATACTCAGGAGAAACTGCGATCGGCGGTAGATTTTGCGGTGTCGGTTTATGGGGAACGTAGTGTTCCTGAACTCCAGGCTGAGGATATCCTAGCTGTAGCCTCGGAAAAAGCTCCCACTACTGATGTGGTGGTTCAGCGGATACGGGAGGTTTATCAGGCTATTGTGGCTGAGTATGAGGTGTTTACTCATGAGGAACATAATGAGGTGGTGTCCCTGGGAGGATTGCACGTTATCGGTACAGAACGCCATGAGTCCCGTCGGGTGGATAACCAGTTGCGGGGAAGGGCTGGTCGTCAGGGAGACCCGGGTTCGACTCGCTTCTTTTTGAGTCTGGAAGATAATTTGCTGCGGATTTTTGGTGGTGAACGGGTGGCGGCGATGATGACGGCTTTTCAGGTGGAGGAGGATTTACCTATTGAGTCGAAGTTGTTGACGCGATCGCTGGAAAATGCCCAGAAAAAGGTAGAGACTTATTATTATGATATCCGTAAGCAGGTATTCGAGTACGACGAGGTGATGAATAATCAGCGTCGGGCTATTTATGCGGAACGCCGCCGGGTATTGGAGGGTCAGGATCTCAAGGAACAGGTGATTAAGTATGGGGAAAAGACGATGGATGATATCGTCGAGGCTTATATTAACCCGGATCTGCCTTCGGAAGAGTGGGATCTTGAGACTTTGGTGGCTAAGGTGAAGGAGTTTGTTTATTTACTGAAGGATCTGGCTGCTGAACAGTTGTTTGATATGACGGTTGAGGAGATTAAGACTTTCTTATATGAACAACTGCGTAATGCTTATGATATTAAGGAGGCTCAGGTAAATCAGATTCGCCCTGGACTGATGCGGGATGCGGAAAGGTTTTTTATTCTCCAACAAATTGATAGTCTGTGGCGGGAGCATTTGCAACAAATGGATGCTTTGCGGGAGTCTGTGGGTCTGCGGGGCTATGGTCAAAAAGACCCGCTGGTGGAGTACAAGCGGGAGGGTTACGAACTTTTCCTGGATATGATGACGGATATTCGCCGGAATGTGATTTACTCGATGTTCCAGTTTCAGCCTCAGCCAGCGGTGGCGTAATTGGGGAATGCCCTTGACAATCTCGGAAAATAGTATATATTGGTTGTCAAGTGTGAGGAGTAAGGTTTGAAGGAAGAGGTACTTGGGGTCGAAACTCGGCCAGACTCCCAAGTGCCTTTTCCGTTTTTAAGGATTAAAACCGAGGACGTTTTAGCCAGTTTCGCAAGTTATCCCACCAGAGACGAGGATGGTCGCTGGGTCGTATTTGAGAATTAGCCATAGACAAGAGCAGGGGAACACCCCCAACCCGCGCCGCCATGAGAACATGAAGGGCGATCGCCACAATCATAATTCCCCAAGCTACCAGGTGGATATTATACCACAAATGATGTGTTTCTCCTACCCTCAGCCAGTTTTCGTCCTGGAATTTGCCAGAAATGACGGCTAGGGCTAGGGCTAATAGGGCTATGGTGTTGGTGATACGATGGAGGGTGTACCACCAGATAGGCTGTGGGGTGCGTTTGAGTTGGGCTAGGGTGTCAGGTTGGATGAGGCGTTTTTTCCCCTGGCGTAGGCTGTAGTAGGTGAAGGCTAAGGCCATAAAGAATAGGAAAAATCCCCAGGTTCCATGAATGTCGATTAGGTTGCTATCTTCGGGGATTAACCAGAGAGTCCCGAAACGGCGATCGTAGCTTTGGTAAACGAGATAGCCAGTGATAATACATCCACATACTAAAAGGCTATTTAAGCCGTGTAACAGGCGAAATAGGAAGGGTTGGTAGGGTTTGGAATCGCTCATAACTTTTTGAGTTTCTTTATCAATAGTATAGTAAGGTTTTAAGATGAGTTGGGCAATGGGTATAATTATCCTTTGCTATCTGTGTGATTTGGGCAGGAAAAGCAGTAATCTATAATGAGAAAGGCTATTACAATAGGGTAGATTCTGTGGTTTTCTCAGACCATGAAGTTTCGATTAATTTGAAGGTTAATCCTAAGCTGTGGCAGGATTTCCAGCAACGTTGTGCGACCTATCAAATGTCCCCTGAACAGGTGTTAGTTGGGTTCATCAAAATTTATCTGGCACCTCTGGATCATCAGGTGGCGATCGCCTTTTCCCCGGGTTTAGAGGGAAGAATGGATCTCAATATCACACAAATTATTGAAGATTATTTGCAACAAAATCTGGAACCCCAAATTCAGGATATATTGCAGAATTATATAGACTCAAAACCGAGCGATCGCCCCTCTGCACCCCCGCCGTCAGCGTCCCCGGCTAGTAAGTTATCCAATAAGTTATCAAAACCTTCCCTACCATCACCACCAAAACCATCAGCAAAAGAAGTTGATTCTCGCTTAAAAACTGGCAAGGAATTAGCCGAGATTTTGGGAGTTTCTGCGCCTTATATTACCACTTTAAACCGCCTAGGAGAACTACATAAACGGGGATGGCAAGATTCTGGTCAAAGACGAGGAAAAACTATCTTATATGAACCGGTATCGCCGCCTTAATTTTCCCCCAGAATATCGATGGAATTTTAGCCGCAATTTCCCCATGCTCATTGGGGCGGGTTCTGGTCTCCATATCGGGAGGAGATTAGTTTAGGGAGATGGAGTTAGAGGGAATATAAGAGGCATAAATTATTGGCGATCGCATTTTCGTCATCAATCAAAACCGCCACAGCAATATAGGGTTTTCCCTACTCATGGGGTACAGCCCACTTCCAGAGAAGCTGCTCTAGCAATATCCCAGGCGATCGCCTATAGTAACCATGGCGTTAACCTTATTTATGGGAAAATGTTAGGTAATATATCTAAGAAGTAGACCATGAAAACTTTTGATTGGATTGTAATTGGTGCGGGAATTGCTGGTGCTTCCCTGAGTTATGAATTAGCCAAAACCGGATTTTCGGTGATGTTAATAGATCAGTTTCCGACTCCAGAAAATGCTACGCGCTACAGTTATGGAGGACTCGCTTATTGGGCGGGTTATAATGATCTAACCTATCAATTGTGTCAACAGGGACGAGAACGCCATCAGGTTTTATCAGAGGAGTTAGGGGTTGATACGCAGTTGCGGGAAGTGGATCTAGTGTTAACAGTCCCCAGAGATACTGACCCGGAAACCATAGCAGCTAATTATCCCCCCTTTGTGACTCCTCCTAGGTGGGTGGATACTCCAACGGCTTGCGAATTAGAACCGCTGCTCAACCCGGAGGAAATAGCTGGTGCGTTTACGGTGCGCCATGGTCACATTTTACCAGAGGCTTTAAACCAAGGATATGTAAATGGTTTACAACGGTTAGGGGGGACTGTCAAAATTGGCATAGTTTCTGATTTAATCAGAGTGGGAAATCGGATAACTGGTGTGATTGCAGATGGGGAAAATTTATCGGCTGCTAATGTGGTTGTTTGTGCGGGAGGGATGAGTCGGGAACTGTTAAAAGCAGCGGGAATTAAAGTTAAAATACATTTTACACATACGGAAGTTTTAGAAACCCCAAAATTGCCCCCAAAACTCAGAACTGTGGTGATGTCGGCGACTATGCCACGATTTGGGCTGGAGGCGATCGCTACTCAGCCGGAACTAGAAGAGTTGTGGGATGAACCCCATCAGGAATTAGCACCATTTATTATAGACCCTAGTGCTGTACAATTGTTAGATGGTCGTTTGAGAATCGGGCAACCTTCGCGAACTTTGAGTAATCCGAAGGCGGTGATTAATCAGGGGGAAAGTGAGGCGACTATCCGAGAGGCGATCGCCAAAATTTTACCAAGTTTAGCAGATTTGCCAGCCACTTGGTATCACTGTTTAGTAGCATTTACCGGGGATGGTTTACCCATGATAGGTGCGATACCAAATTGGTCAGGAATCCATGTATTTTCAGGCTTTAGTAATCCCTTAGTATTTGTGCCACCGTTAGCCCAACGCTATGGGGAGTATTTAGCTGGAAAAGCCGATCCTATATTTGAGCAATTATCTCCCAGTCGCTCGAATGTTAAATATAGTGATATTAACGGCGGTTAATCACTCATACCCTAATCTAGCAGGGAGTTCAGTTATGTCTAGCCCAGGGGGAAACACATTAACAAACATTAACACAAATTAAGTATTCAGTCTCAAGATTTAACTGGCAAAGGTTCAGTTTTATGGCAGAATAAGTGTAGTCCCAATGGGTTAGCGTTGGATCATTTTTATGGCTAAGTTTGTTTTTATTACAGGTGGGGTCGTCTCCAGTATCGGTAAGGGAATTGTGGCCGCGAGTTTAGGGCGTTTGCTAAAATCGCGTAACTATTCTGTATCCATCCTCAAGTTAGATCCCTATATTAACGTTGATCCGGGAACCATGAGTCCGTTTCAGCATGGGGAGGTGTTTGTTACCCAAGATGGGGCAGAAACTGATTTAGACTTGGGACATTATGAAAGATTTACTGACACTTCTATGTCCCGCCTAAATAGTGTGACAGCGGGGGCGATTTATCAAGCTGTAATCAATAAAGAGAGACGGGGGGACTATCATGGGGGAACAGTCCAGGTGATCCCCCATATTACCAATGAGTGTAAGGAACGTATCCATAGGGTAGCCAAAAATACACACTCAGATGTGGTCATTACAGAAGTTGGTGGAACCGTGGGGGATATCGAGTCTTTACCGTTTTTAGAGGCGATCCGACAATTTCGGAAGGATGTGGGCCGCAAAAATGTGGTGTATCTCCATGTTACCTTAATGCCTTTTATTAGTGCGGCGGGGGAGATGAAAACTAAACCGACTCAACATTCTGTGAAGGAATTGCGATCAATTGGTATTCAACCAGATATTCTGGTTTGTAGGTGCGATCGCCCTTTACCTATGGGGATAAAGGAGAAGGTCTCGGAGTTTTGTGATGTAGAGGTAGAGAGTGTGATTACAGCCCAAGATGCTGATAGCATTTACGAAGTACCCCTAATTTTGGAAAAAGAAGGACTCGCCCAGCAAACCTTGGAACTTCTGAAATTGGAACAGCGACAGCCAGATCTGAGTTCTTGGCAAACTCTTGTCGATCGCCTCTATCATACCCAAAGAGGTGGATTTCCGGGCATGGAACCGACTACGGTAGAAATTGCGATCGTCGGTAAATACATCCAGTTAAGCGATGCTTACCTGTCGGTAGTAGAAGCGGCGCGCCATGCAGCAATTGATGTGGGAACTGAAGTCAATCTCAGATGGGTCAATTCAGAAGACCTACAAACTGATGATGTAGAATTAGCCCTGAAAGAAGTTCACGGTATTATTGTCCCTGGGGGCTTTGGGGTCAGGGGAATTGATGGTAAAATTGCAGCGATTCGTTATGCCAGAGAACATCAAATCCCGTTTTTAGGTCTATGCTTAGGGATGCAATGTTCTATTATCGAATGGGCGCGTTATTGTGCCGGATTACCGAATGCAGATAGTGCCGAATTTGATCCAAACACCCCTAACCCGGTAATTAACTTATTACCAGAACAGCAGGATGTTGTCGATCTCGGTGGAACTATGCGTTTAGGGTTATATCCTTGTAGGTTACAGCCTGATACCCTCGCCTCTAAACTGTACGATCAGGAAGTGGTTTATGAACGCCACCGCCATCGCTATGAGTTTAATAATGCCTATCGGAGTCTATTTTTGGAAACCGGTTATATGATTAGTGGTACATCTCCAGATGGTCGCTTGGTAGAAATTATTGAATTTCCCCAGCATCCATTTTTCATTGCTACCCAATTTCATCCTGAGTTCCAGTCTCGACCTAATACTCCCCACCCCCTGTTTAAAGGGTTAATTAAAGCCGCTTGTCATCTCTTAGAGAAAGACAAGAAAACCACCTTGGGGTCAGAGAGTAAACCCCCAGCGGTAGTCAATAATTCCGCTGATAAGTCCTAGAAATTAACGCCCGCCAATTGAATTTATCAGTTGGTTAGGGCGGATTTTTGGTAATCTATCATGCTGCCTGCATTTTTCCGAATACTAATTATGGCAAGAATCACAGGTTTGAGGTAATCTTGTGGCGCACTGGATTAAACTGATCTATGAAAGAGAAACCTATATTATCGATCTCCATAGCATCGGTGCATTTTGTTTTGGCTTAAATAATCGCCTAACCTTCTGGTTAAAAGATGGTAACTATCCTATTGTCATTCATCCAAAAACTCACCCAGAAACCTATCAAATTATTCTCGATTACATCAAAAAACAAACAGCAGAAAGTCCAGCCACCGGGTTTTGGATTAAGTTTAATTATGACCGCAATGAATATATAATTGATTTAAGTCGTATCCAAGTATTTAGCTGTGATGGTACTCAGCGGATTGTATTTTGGTTGGCGAATACCCATGAACAGGTAGTGATTAATCGCCACAGCAACCCCGGTACTTATCAAAGAATTCAAGATTATATCTATAAAACTACTGGCTATTCAGTCCCATAAATCGCTAACTATAAAAAAAAGATTAAAACTTATCAGTTGTGGTGTCTAGGTGTCCTACAGTGTGAAACTGCCATCGACTTTGTGGGTAGAGATTCCGGAAAACAAATGATATCTTAAATGATTCCAAAATGCAGAATTTAACTGAGCAGGACTTATGGATAAATTATGTTAATGGTCAACGAGATTTTTTCAAAATTGAAATAGTCAAAGCCAACTTATTTGAAGTGGATTTGCGGAATATTAATCTGGTAGCCAGTCGATTAATTAAAGTATATATGCCTTATGGGAATTTAAGTCATGCTAATTTGAGCAATACGGAGATTCTGGAGAGTGAATTTGGGGATGTGAAACTGAACCAGGTGAATTTATCTGATGCTTGCCTATCCCATAGTAATTTTTATCGCGCTAATCTACGCTATAGTAACTTACAGAGGGCTCAATTGTCTGATGTGAATTTACAAGCGGCAGACCTGTATAATGCGGATTTACGAAATGCTTACCTAGTCAATGTTGATCTACAGGGTGCTAATCTGGAAGGGGCGCAGATAGAAAATACTATATTTATTGGTTGTAACCTGTTTCGGGCTAAGGGAGTTAATCTATCTCCTGAACAATGCGATCGCACTATTGGTCCTAATGGATTTACACAAGGATAGTCAAATTTAAGCGACTCAAGGCTCGGAATAATTTATAATCGAATCGGCATCAAAATTCCGAACTCTATAGCATCCAGTGTCAGAGCAATTTAAAACTTACTTATCCTTCCCCAAACTATTAGAGGGAAATAGCCCAGACCTAGACTGGGAAGGCACCTTGACGGATTTACCAACTTATCATTTTGGTGTAAAATCAGATAGCTCGGTGTCAGAAGTAGTCCGACAATTTCAGCGTCACGCTTTACTACCTGGGGTATTGATTTGGGAAGACATAGAATCAGAGGAACCTCAATTAGTGGGTCTGCTTTCCCGACGACAATTATTAGAGTTTTTCATCCGACCTCAAGGGGGAGAAATGTTGGCAAGTCAATCCTTGGGAGTTTGTTATAGTTATGGGGGTTTCCCGATGCTAGTCTTACCGGAAACCATGACCATTTTAGAGGCGGCGCGCTATGCTAGAAGGCGATCGCCAGAACTAATTGCCGAACCCATTGTGGTAGCTCATCCAGGAAATCCAGCCATTCCCTACTCTATTTTAAATATTGATGATCTCAATATTGCCCATTGGCAAATTAGAGGTATTGAAACCCAAGTGCGTTATGAACGCAGCCAGATCCAAATGATTCAGAGTGAAAAAATGAGTAACCTAGGGCGCTTAGTAGATGGTGTCGCCCACGAAATCTTAGATCCGGTGGGATTTATTTGGGGTAATCTTACCCATTTAAATGAATACGCCCAAGGGTTAATGGAGTTATTATCTGCCTATGAACAGCATTTTCCCCAAGTGCCGCCAGAGATTGAAGCTAAACAGGAGGAGATAGAATTAGACTTTGTGCGATCGGATTTACCGCGAGTAGTTGCTAGTATTAATGGGGGAGCCGATCGCCTAAATCGATTAGCAACCAGCTTACAGAACTTCTGTCATATTGATAATGTCCACCCCAAGCCAGCAGATTTGCAAGGGTCTTTGGATAGTATTGTCTTGTTAATCCAAAGCAAAATCAAAGGAGAAATCGAAATTATTCGCCACTATGGGCAAGTTCCGCCCGTTTCCTGCTATATTGGACAGTTAAATCAGGTGTTTATGAATATTCTGACCAATGCTGTTAATGCTCTGATTGATCGGGCGGTGAGACAGGACTGGGTAGACGAGTTCGGGCCAGCCCTTCGGATTCAAAGAAGCGATCGCCCCCGCATTGAAATTACTATCAAAGTTAGTGCCATGAAGGACGACCCAGAAAATCCCCCTAGGGGTCAGTTCAATCAGGAGTCCTGGGTTTTAATTAAAATAAGTGATAATGGTCCGGGGATGTCATTGTCGCAGTCGAAGAAAATTCTGGAGTCCTTCTCAGCCCATCGTCGCGCTGACAAAGAAACCAGTTTAGGGTTAAGCTATCAAATTGTCACCGCCAAACACGGAGGCAAGCTGAATCTGCGATCGCAACTGGGTGTAGGCACAGAATTTGAAATTTGGCTTCCCCTAACCTAAATCTAAATTAAATCCCCTTTGATCACCTGTAATCATCATGCTCTGGACATCAATTTTTAGCCATTTCACAAGTCGCCCTAAACGCCTAATCAGGCCATTAGGTGGATTACTACTGACCCTCCCCATGTTGGTGAGTCTGACGGGTGTGCGTCAACCTGCATTCGCCCAAGCCCTATTACCTTACACCCTGCAAGTAGACTCAGAACATTTACAACAAACCGGAGAGGGTTTAATTGAAGAAGCCGCCCAACTCACGCGATTTCAGCAATACCAACTCGCCCTACCCCGTGCTGAATTAGCCACCCAATTAGCACCCAACAACTACCAAACCTGGGCTTTATTAGGTAGTCTGTATATCCAGGTCGATCGCACAGAAGCCGGAATTGAAGCCCTAAACAGAGCCCAAGCCTTAGCCCCTGACAACCCAGCAATTAGGTTTGTTTTAGGGGAGGCTTATTTTCGCAAAGGAGAGTATCAGAGGTCTGTCGAGCAAATCCAACAGGGTTTAAGAATCAATCCTAATGTTCCCGGAGCCTTGTTTGATTTAGGTAATGCCTATTTTCAACTGGGACAATTTGAGCAAGCGATCGCCCAATACGAAGAAGCCTATAAACAGGAGAGACTCCTCTGGCCAGCAATTAATAATATTGGTTTAGTGGAATACGAACTCGGTAAAACCGATTCAGCAGTGCAGCGTTGGGAAGAGGCTTTTGCCATTGATGAAACCGCCGCCGAGCCGCTGTTAGCCATTGCTGTCGCCCTTTATCAACAAGGTGACACCGAGAGGGCTCTAACCTTGGGAGAACAAGCCCTGCAACTAGATAGTCGTTATGCAGAGCTTGAATTTCTCCGAGAAAACCTCTGGGGCGATCGCCTTATGGAGGATGCTCGGACTTTTCTTTCCACACCTCGGATGCGACAAACCATCAGCCGACTCTAAGGATAGCATAGCTAATCCTTGGGGAGGAGCGACTTAATTTTATTGACAAATTCTTGATGATCAATGACAGGTTTGGAAATATAGTCGTCAGCCCCACTTTCGGCCAAAAAATCTTCGCGATCGCCCGCCATAGCGTGGGCGGTCACTAGAATAATTGGTAACTTAGCTGTATCTGGATCAGCCTTGAGCAACTGGGTAATTTTAATCCCATCGACTGCTTTACCCAGATACACACTGCGAGCCAATGACACATCCATCAAAATCAGGTCAGCCTCTTTAGTGCGAGCTATCTGCATTACTTCGTCTACGTTTTCAGTGTGCTTAACCGCTAATCCCCCTCGTTTGCTCAAAATTTTGGCAAAAACGCGGGCATTAACCGGATCGTCTTCTACAATCAGAACGGTCTTCATTCAGAGTCTCCGCTGGACATACTCTCCAGTTACGATGTGCAATCATAACACGAGGTTGATAGTATTGGGCGAACCCAAAAAATCCCCGTCTGATCTCATTATGACCGCAAAACAGGAACTTGAACTTGATTAAATGCCCAATTGCATCGCCAAATTTTGCTCCAAACCGGGCAACATTGCAGTTAACCTAAAATAGTAGGCTCCGAAATCGTCTTTAACTCAGGTGTTGAAATCCCTAGAGTGTCCCAAATATTAAAATTGCTAAACCCTAAAATCGATCCAACTCATGGCTAAACAGTTAAATTTTCTTTGCGGGGAAGTGATACCCACATCATTAACCAATGAAATGCAGCAATCGTACCTCGAATACGCCATGAGTGTAATTGTGGGGCGAGCGCTACCAGATGTCCGAGACGGCTTAAAACCAGTACACCGTCGCATATTATATGCGATGCACGAACTAGGGCTAACACCCGATCGCCCTTATCGTAAGTGTGCGCGGGTAGTTGGGGACGTATTAGGAAAATACCACCCCCACGGCGACCAGTCGGTATATGATGCTCTAGTGCGGTTAGTGCAAGAGTTTTCTAGTCGTTATCCGTTATTGGCGGGTCACGGTAACTTTGGTTCGGTAGATAACGACCCTCCCGCCGCCATGAGGTATACAGAAACCCGGTTAGCTACTATCGGTAATGAGGGACTGCTGACCCAGGTAGGAGAAGCCACGGTTGACTTTACCAGTAACTTTGACAATTCCCAACAAGAACCCACAGTTCTCCCGGCGCAGCTACCGTTTTTAATCCTCAATGGTAGCTCTGGGATAGCAGTAGGTATGGCGACTAATATTCCTCCCCACAATTTAGGGGAGGTGGTCGATGGCTTAATCGCCTTAATTGATAATCCCGACCTTTGCGATCAGAAGTTAATGCAACTGATTCCGGGACCGGACTTTCCCACTGGGGGGGAAATTATCGCCACAGAAGGCATTAAAGAAGCCTACACCTCCGGGCGAGGTAGTATTGTGATGCGGGGGGTGGCGAAAATTGAGCAGGTACCTACATCGGGTCGTAAACGCACTAAAAATGCCATTGTGGTCACGGAATTACCTTTTCAGGTAAATAAGGCGGGATGGATTGAAAAGGTGGCTGCTTTGGTGAATGCGGGTAAATTGGAGGGGATTTCTGATATCCGAGACGAAAGCGATCGCGAAGGAATTAGAGTTGTGATCGAACTGAAACGGGAAGCCACCCCAGAAGTGGTGCTGCATAATCTCTATCAGCACACGGATTTGATGTCGAAATTTGGGGCGATTTTCCTGGCTTTGGTCAACAGTCAACCTCGACAACTGAGCCTGAAACAAATCCTGGAGGAATTTTTAGGGTTTCGTGAACAAACTCTCCTGCGTCGCTATAGATCGGAGTTAGAAATAGCCGAACGTCGGGAGCATTTGGTGGGAGGCTTACTCAAGGCTTTATCAGCTTTGGATGAGGTGATCGATATTTTGCGAAATGCTCCCGATGGTAGTTCTGCTAAAATGTCCCTAGAAACTCGTTTAGATTTCAGTACCGAGCAAGCTGACGCAATTCTAGCTATGCCGCTGAGACGATTGACGGGGTTGGAGGGGAAAAAGTTGCAGGAGGAAGCCACGGAGTTGGCGGCGCAAATTCAGCGCCTGCGCCGTTTATTATCAGAGCGATCGGAGTTATTAAAATCCCTCAAAAAGGAATTGCGATCGCTTAAACGTCGATACTCAGATCCACGTCGGACTCGCATTGTTTCTTCAGAGTCCCAGGAATCTCAGTCTGTGTCCGCCCGGTCTTCTAAGGGGGTGCATCCCCCCTCAAAAGCTACTGAATCCAAGATTTTACGCCCCCAATTACCGGCGGTAGAAGAGACTTTGGTCGAAATGACCCTGAGAGGATATGTGCGACGAGTGACTCCCCACAACTTGTCTCGTCCCCAGTCCCGTGAGGATATTACGATTGAGGCGATCGATGATTTTCCCGTCACCTCTTATCTAACTACCACTGCGGAAACTCTGGTTATTATTAACCGCATGGGTAAGGCTTACCCCTTGAATGTGGCTGATATCCCCAGTGTTTCTCTCAAGTCCCGTGGTGTCCCCTTAATTACCTTATTATCTCCCTCCGCCACCAAAGATGCCAGTACCCGCCCTCAAGATTTGATTGTGGCTGCGTTTTTGGGGGCGGGTTTACAAAGCTCTCCGGTGCGACCAAAAACTGATGCTGACCAGCGTGAGCGCGCTTTTTCCGATCAGACTGATTTAATCATGCTATCCGCAGAGGGAAAGATTAAGCGCTTATCCGGGACTGATTTCATGGATTTGAGCGCTAGGGGAATTACCGTAATGAAACTCAAGGATAATGATGAGTTAAGTTATGCTAATCTGGCTGCTACAGGCGATCAAGTGGTTTTGGCGACCTCTGGGGGGCGGCTGTTGCGTTTGGATATTAATGCTGACCAGATCCCCGTCATGGGACGCACGGCTCAGGGTTCTGTGGCTACCCGACTCCGAAAAAATGAACAGTTGGTGGGCTGTATTACTCTGTCATCAACTGGTGAGTTGAACAACAAGTTTATTCTGTTGGTTTCAGAACAAGGGTATTTTAAACGGATTTCTCTACAAAGTCTCCAACGTTCTCGTCGAGGGGGAATTGGTACTCAGATGTTACAGTTTCACTCCCGCAATGATGCTTGTCGGGGGTTGGTGGCGACTACTCCCGGTGAGGCTATCTATTGTTTAACCAGTGAAAATCGTATGGTAACTTTAGTTCCTGATGTGGTTCCGGTTTGGGGTAAGGATGGTCATGGCGATCGCATGGTGGAATTGAGGTCTGGGGAACGGATTTTGTCGGTAGTTAGCCCCATTTATGGTACAACAATCGAGGGTTAATCACTGGGAGCGATCGTTTAGTTTAGTAGGTTGGGTGGAGGAACGAAACCCAACTTTACCATCTCTAACCCTACAAGGTTTACTGTTGGGTTTCACCCAACCTACAAGTTAGTAGGTTGGGTGGAGGAACGAAACCCAACCCTACCATCTCTAACCCTACAAGGTTTACTGTTGGGTTTCACCCAACCTACAAGGTTTACTGTTGGGTTT
>NZ_JARPLC010000075.1:0-9520 GCF_032350395.1 Limnospira sp. PMC 289.06 | reverse complement strand
ACTGTTGGGTTTCACCCAACCTACAAGGTTTACTGTTGGGTTTCACCCAACCTACTATCATCTCTGTTGGGTTTCACCCAACCTACAAGGTTTAGTTTCGAGAGCCCTCGGAGTTATGAAAATCCCTCAAAAAGGAATTGCGATCGCTTAAACCTCCATGCTCCAGTTAGTCCTTGGTACTCAGATGTTAAAGTATCAGTCATTATGATATGCTTGTCGGGGGTTAGCCACGACTACTCCCCGTGAGCCTGTATATTGTTTAACCAGTGAAAATCCTATGGTAACTTTAGTTCCTGATGTGATTCCCGTTTGGGGTAAAGATGGTTATGGCGATCGCATGGTCGAATTGAATTTTTGGGAACCGATTTTGTCCGTGGTTAGCCCCATTTATGATACAACCATCGAGGGTTAATCACTATGGCGATCGTCGTTTTGGAGAATATTTATAAGCGTTTTTCCCCAGCAAATACTGTAAGGGTCGCCTCAACCGTCAGCCCCCTTACAGCCACACAGAAAGAACCCACCCCCACCTCAACAGACCCAGATAGAGCCGTACTTCGTAATATTAACCTCACCGTCGGTGATGGTGAATTTATGGTATTTGTCGGACCTTCTGGTTGTGGAAAAAGTACCCTGTTACGCTTAATTGCTGGGTTGGAAACTCCCACCGCTGGAAAGATTTGGATTGGCGATCGCTTAGTTAATGATTGTCCTCCCAAAAACCGCGATGTCGCTATGGTCTTTCAAAATTACGCCCTATATCCCCATATTAAAGTTTATGATAATTTGGCTTTTGGATTGCGACGTACTGGTAAACCTGAAAAATTCCTCCCAAAACTGGCGGGGACTATAACGCGATCGCTCCCTTTTCCTCAGTCCTTCCGTCATCAATCTACTCGGGAACGCTCCATTGCGCTGCGAGTACAAGAAATTGCCGAGATTTTGCAGATTGAACCCCTACTAGATCGCTTCCCTAAACAACTTTCTGGCGGTCAAAAACAACGGGTGGCTTTAGGACGGGCTATGGCTCGAAATCCCCAGGTTTTTCTCATGGATGAACCTTTATCTAATTTGGATGCTAGGTTACGCACCGAAATGCGATCGCAAATCGTTGAACTTCAGCGAAAGTTGGGAACTACTACTATTTATGTTACCCATGACCAAACCGAAGCTATGACTATGGGGACCCGAATTGCTGTCATGAATGGCGGACAAATTCAGCAAATTGACAGTCCCATGGTTTTGTATAATTCCCCCGCTAACCGTTTTGTAGCCGAGTTTATTGGCTCGGTTCCTATGAATTTTATCACCGTTAAATTATCTAATTCCGGTGAGTTAATTCATCCCCATTTTCGCCTCTGTTTATCTCACCAAAGGATAGCTGGTCTCACTAATTGGGCTGATCAGTCTGTGGTTTTGGGGGTGCGTTCAGAACATTTAACCCTCGCAGAACCTAGCCCTAATCATCTTAATGTCCGGGTCGAACGGGTGGAAGCCTTGGGACATGAAACATTGTTATTTGTCAGGTTTACTCACCCCCCAGAAGATTCTTTACAGGTCAGGATTCCAGCCGCTGTTGATGTTAGTTTGGGAGATAAAATTGCCTTGGCGATCGCTCCTGAAAAAGTGCATCTTTTTGACCCAAAAACAGGCGATACTACCGCCTAGTCGCTGCGCGATACGTGCTACGCACACGCTACGCGATCGCCTGGACTTTTCCGACCTTTCCCGCCTTTCCCGCCTTTCCGACTATTTCGGTTGCTGACCAGAAACCACCGGAGCCGAACTTCTTAAATCCAGTTCGGGATGTTCCGACTGTACCTGTTGACAATTCCACTCATTCTTAAATAACAAAACTGGGCGACCCCAACTGTCTTTAACAGTCACAGTATTAAACAGTCTTCCCGCCTTGTTTAAGGCTTCCCATCCCCCTGCTACCCATCTAGCCACACTATAGGGTAACAATTCTAGGCGAGTTTCCGCCCCATATTCATTCTGCATCCGAAACTGAACTACCTCAAACTGAAGTTGACCCACCGCCGCCAAAATTGGATCGCGTTTAGAATCATCCTGAGAATACATGATCTGAATGGCTCCCTCTTCCCTCAGTTCTGTAATACCCTTATTGAACTGTTTAAATTTAGAGGGGTTAGGATTTTTCAGATAGGCGAAAAGTTCCGGGGAAAAACAGGGAATCCCCTCATATTCCAGTTTTTGGCCGTTGTATATCGTATCACCGATCGCAAATACCCCCGGATTATTCAAGCCAATTACATCCCCAGGATAAGCCGCATCAATTGACTCGCGATCCTGAGCGAACAGTTTTTGGGGACGTGACAGACGCACCGTTTTTCCGGTTCTAGCATGGCTAACAGTCATGTCCTTCTCAAATCTTCCCGTACATACCCGCACAAAAGCTACGCGATCGCGATGTTTCGGGTCCATATTCGCCTGTAACTTAAACACAAACCCAGTAAACTCTGGATAATCTGGGGGAATATCCCCAATCGTGCTACTGTGGTGACCTGGTTTTAACGAATATTCTAGGAAAGCATCCAGAAACAGTTGTACCCCAAAGTTAGTCATGGCGCTACCAAAAAATACTGGGGTCATTTTCCCACCATGTACCGCCTCGAGATCTAAATCTGATCCTAAAGCGTCTAATAGTTCCAATTCTTCCTTGAGTTGATAATACAGATCCTGGTCTAATAAATCCTCAATACGCGGATCTCCCAAATCTATCACTGTATCTACCGCTTCCCGAGAACCGTGGGCCGTCCTTTCAAATAGATGAATTTGTCGCTTATGGCGGTCAAAAACCCCTTTAAAGCGATCGCCCATACCAATAGGCCAATTTACCGGGTAAGGTTGTAAACCCAACTCCTGCTCAATTTCATCAAGAAGTTCCAAAGGTTCCCGACCCGGGCGATCCATTTTATTAATAAACGTAAAGATAGGTAAGCCCCGCATCTTACACACTTCAAACAGCTTCCGCGTTTGAGGTTCTAACCCCTTAGCTGCATCTTCCAGCATCACCGCATTATCCGCCGCCGCCAAGGTCCTATAGGTATCTTCACTGAAATCTTGGTGTCCGGGGGTATCGAGTAAGTTAATCTGAGTGTTACGATATTCAAACTGCAAAACTGTTGAAGTGATAGAAATACCCCGTTGTTGTTCCATCGCCATCCAGTCTGATGTCGCGTGACGCTGCGACCTGCGGACTTTTACCGCCCCGGCTTCATGAATCGCCCCTCCGTACAGCAGCAGTTTTTCTGTTAATGTGGTTTTTCCCGCGTCTGGGTGGGAGATAATGGCGAAATTACGGCGGCGTTGCACTTCTAGCTGTAATTCGTCCTTAATTTCTGTTGACATAGGGCCTTGGTAGATTTTGCCATCTCCGACTTAACTTTTGTCTATTATATATACATTCAGACCATCTATCAGACCATCCCCTCGTACCAAACTATGACTTTGTTAACTTTTGTTACAAAATTTTAAGAAATGTTGCAAAAAATTTTTTTTGGGGGGAGGGGGTTGCTTTTCGCGGGCGCTTGCGCTATACTTTTATCATAATGGGATGGTTGTAATTTTTTTATTTTGGCAAATGTTCCATTATTAAGGCTACTGTCAATATAGTAGCAGCAATGCTCTGGGCTGTCAATCCCCGCGAGGCAAAAAAAGCGACCCTCAAATTTTTTTTTGAAGAAAAAATCAACATTAAATCCGATGTCAAGAGCGATCGGGTGGGACTTTGACTTCGGAGATAGAAGATTTAGGGTTTTGAGCGTTGGCTTTTTGATTCAATTCTCGAATGCGGCGAGATAGTAAGCGAATAATATTAACCGCAATACCAGGGGTCTCATCAATAGCATCATAAAGCTGCATCTGTGTGAGCATGAGACATTCACAGGGTTCTAGGGTAGTGACAGAAGCCGATCGCGGTTCAGCATCAAATAGAGACATTTCGCCAAAACAGTCTTCTTTACCCAAACGAGCCAATTCGCGATCGCCATGATGAACCTTGACCTGACCAGAAACGACAATATAAAGCGATCGGCCTTCTTGTCCCTCAGTAAAAATACTCTGATTAGCGGGAAAAGACAATTCATCCATAACAGAAGCAAGACGCACCAAGAAATCATCCCTAAGTTCTTGAAAAATGGGGACTTTTCGCACAAACAATAGGCGTTGGACGCTAGTTAACATAATAGGTCAAGGCGAGTTAGTGAACTTGAATCCAGACGGACTCCCTATTGATCAAGGCATTTCGGTTTTTCTGTGTACAGCTAATTCCGAGATTAATTGTTGTACTTGGTGAGCCACCAGAGGATCCCGATCAGTTTGTAGCATTGGCAATAATTCTACCAAAGCCTGACGCGCTCCCATCTTGAGGTAAGCCAAAACAGCTTCCCGCACAAAACCTGTGGGGTGTCTCAGACACATTAAAGTCTGTTCAGCGGTGAGACTCCAACTGGCGGACCGCGCTTGGTGGAAGCAACAAGCCAAAGACCAATCTGAGAGGAAATGGCGAAACTCCAGTAAACGACGGAGGCGATCGCTAGGTGTCATTGGTTTATAGGAAATCAAAGGGGAGAGATCCTCAATTTTTTGGACAATAGAGTGATTATCCAAAATGCCAATCAAGGCTCGTTTACGGGAAATATCAACAGTATTATCCAAGATTTCCAACCCACGAGCAATATTTCCCTGTTGTCCAGAGCGAATATTGAAAGCCGCCGCCTGAATAGATCCGAGGGAGTAAAGGAACTTCATCAGCAGAAAACAGCGGTCTATAGCATCAGATTCAAGATTACGGAGCGCGCGACAGAGCATTTCTAGGGGGGAAGCGACCTCAAGGGAGACAGTATAAGGTAAGATAGGAGCTGTAGGTTTTTCAGGTTCGAGGTCTAAAAGAGTGCTATAGATTTGACCAATAAACATCAACTCCTGTTCAATTAACGTTTCCACCCCATTACGTCCAATGCGGTCTAAAGTTCTTTCAATCCCCGCATCATCGGGAATTTTCAGGAGAATGCGGAGAATATTACGTCGGGTGGTTCCCCAGGAAATTAACAGGTTATCGATGAGAGTATCTAAGGCGGATGGCGTACCAATGTCTCCTAAAGCAGACCAAGCCTGAAGTCTGACTAAATCGGATTTATAGATATCCGTGGCTATTCTGATTAACAGAGGAATAGCCTCATTTCCCAAGCGGACTAAAGCCATTCTGGCTGCTTCTCTGGTAGAACGGTAGGAAATAGCTTTTAATAGGGAGCCATAGTATTCCTCCATCTTAGTAGCCGCAATGACTTCCAAGACCGAACAGCGGACTCTGAGAGATTCATCAGCGAGGAGGTCATTAAGATAAACTCGCAACCCTTGCATATAATCAGCATCACCCAGAGCCCGGACTCCCATCACCCTTTCAGGTTCTTGATTAGAGACGATCATGCGCCGGATAGTATTAGTGGCTGCCGCTTTTTGTTCGCGATCGCCACGACGCATAATCAAGGCCGCGGCTGTTCCCCGTACCACCGGATCGACCCTTGGTTGTAGGTAAGGTTTCAACTGATTAATATCTGGGTTAGATTCAGTTAACCAGATATAGCGTAGTGCCAAAGCCAAAACTTCAGGAGGTAGACTGCTACGAGATAGGGATCTAATCGCCTCTAAATGAGCGGGATTAGGATAATCTAGCATCAGTTCTAGGGCTTGACGCTGAAGATTCGGGGACATAATCTCCAGTAGTGGAACCAGAGTCTCCCCGACATTTTTAGGATCAAGTTGGCTGAGTAATTCCATACAGGAACGCTTATCAGCTTCTGGGGTTGGCTGTTTCAACTCATCGACCACCGATCGCTTGAGGCTACGCATATCAATATCTGTAGTTCCCAGGCGACCGCGTTCAGCACTACGAACTAGAAGTCTTACATATTGGGAGCGAATTTTCCAGACCACCCACAACCAGACAAAAGCCAACAAAATAATAGTTACGACAAAAATCAGACTTTGGTCTTGCTGGAAAATACCTTCTGGGACACCATCGGGTAAAAATAGGTTAATCAGCCACAGCAACAGCAAAATCCCGATACCACTCAAACCCGTTGACAGGGGTTCAAATACACCATTAACCAGGGTCTGAATATCACTCCTAATATTTTCTGGTAGGGGTTGAAATAGAACCGTCCCGGTAGTTTCGATGAGAGTGTAGTGGAACAGTTCATCTAAAAATCTGAGAATCAAAAACCCTATAAATATGGTAAATAAACCCGTAGCCCCCCCTATCAAGGAAAACAGGCCCAAGGCGACTACCCCCACAGGAAGGATAGATGCTGTACCAAACACGCCTATTTTTTCGACCAAGCGACTGGAAGCAAACCACTGAGTTGCTACTTGGAAGGTACTTAAAATCCCCTCAAATAGTCCCAGGAAGCTAACAATCCAACTAGCGCCACCGATACCACTACGGTATTCTAACTGACTGAAAAACTGGAAATCGACCATGACATAGACGACTTCAGCCATGACGAAAAATAGCACCAAGGGAATGACATAGCCTTGTAGGGGACCTTTGAGGCTACGGGTACTAAATTCTGGTAGTTCGTCTTCCGGGGTCCACCGGGAAGAATCAGGGAAAGACTGTTCATATCTTTGGGACAGATAAAATAAAACACCTGCTCCCACAATCACCATAGCCCCAGATACTAGGGTGACATTATTTAAGCCTACAAATCTGAGCAATAGAGGCAGGGAGAAACCGCTAACCACCCCAGCGACGAGATAACCACTACTGATAATGGGATAGGTGCGCTTGATCTCCCGAATGTTAAAAAGTTGATTGGAGGTAATGGAGGTATTGAGATCGTTGAGGAGATAACAAGCCTCAACCCACAGCCACATGACAAATAGGGTAACAAATTGAAGGCTTAATCCCAATACCCTTACATCTTCTATTCCCAAACCAAAACGAAATAGAAACAGGGGGATTGCCATGAGTAGTAAAATCAGAACAATCACCCGGCGCAGGGGTAAAAATGTCTGTAACCGAGAGTAAACTACACCCAAACTAGACCCGATACCAGCACTAGCAATATAAATCCAAGGCAGTTTCTCTGCCCCATATTGATCAATAAACAGGCCGACGGTACTTAGTTCTAACCAAATCAGTCCGATGGATGAAAAAGTATATACTGCGAACATTAATAAAGTTCGCTCTACTTCTTCTGGGCGGAGATTTAGACCGCGTAGCACACCCTGTCCCACTCCTGCGGGTTCACCAATTCGCTTTTCCATCCCGTATTGAGACCCCTCAATTTTATCTCTTCTCTAAATTATCAGTTATGGGGCGGAACTGGGGTTACTGGTTTATCATAACCGTAGCAGCAACAGGTTTGACAAATCACAATGACCCACAATTCCTGAGTCTCAGCTAGTTGTTGTTTTTTTGGGAGCCAACAGCATCATCATACTCCGTCCCTCTTGTTTGGGGGACTGTTGAACTTCGGCGTGTTCTTCCAGGTCTTCGGCCATACGTTTGAGCAGTTCCCTGGCTAGGTTGCTATGCTGAATTTCTCGACCCCGGAACATAATTGTGGCTTTGACCTTATCGCCGGATTTAAGGAAGCGCTTGGCTTGATTCACACGCACCTGATAGTCGTGATCATCAATTTTGTAACGCATCTTAACTTCTTTGACATCGGCGGTATGCTGCTTTTTACGAGCTTCCCGAACTTTCTTTTCCTGTTCATATTTGAACTTCCCATAGTCCATAATCCGGCATACGGGAGGGTCAGCTTTATCGCTAACCAGAACTAGGTCTAGTTCCTTTTCCTGAGCTAGTTTCATGGCCTCCCTGGGAGTCATGATCCCTAGCTGACCGCCTTCGGTATCGATCAGGCGAATCTTAGGAAAGCGGATATTGTCGTTGATTTGAGGTAAGTTGCGATTTCTTTTTGATTCTATCACAGGCATTACAGGAATTTTAAGTTAATGAGGTCAACGAATGTCTCGACAATTGTGGGTCCCCCTAACAGGACATTGTACTGATTTCCCATATCAATAGGCTTGACATTTAATCTAAACTTTAGGAACCCTAGTATTTTAGGGGTAACTTTCAAGTTATGTTGTACTCAGGACGACGGTTAGATGGATTCACCAGACTGGCACAAACAAATGGGCTTTCAGCGTGATTGGATTTGGCGGGGGTGGAGAGTTCGCTATACTTTTCGGCGTTGCGGACACCCTCAAGGGGCTAAGTCGCCTATTTTTGAGGTTCAAGACCCACTAGGGAGCAACTCTCCTGTTCCTTTAATTTTCCTTCACGGTTTTGGCGCATCTATCGGCCACTGGAGACACAATTTGTCGGCATTCAGTCATTCCCACCCAGTTTATGCTTTGGACTTATTGGGGTTTGGTTGTTCTGAAAAGGCGATCGCCCCATATAATGTTTCCCTGTGGACAGAATTGGTGCATGACTTTTGGCAAACTTTTATCCGCCGTCCGACCATCTGGGTGGGAAACTCTATTGGTTCTCTGATCGCCCTAGCAACTGTTGCTCAATATCCCAAAACCGCTAAGGGTTTGGTTATGCTCAGTCTACCCGATCCGGCCGCTTTAGCGGACTTATTAGCTGGGTGCATGGTTCCCCCAGTCGAGTTTATCCAAAGTTTGGTTATGCTCAGTCTACCCGATCCGGCCGCTTTAGCGGACTTATTAGCTGGGTGGATGGTTCCCCCAGTCGAGTTTATCCAAAGTTTGGTTGCTTCCCCTATTATATTACGTCCCATATTCTATCTAGTGAGACAGCCATCTGTCATCAGTCGTTGGGTTAAATTAGCCTATCACAATCAAGACTCGGTTACAGAGGAACTGATACATATTCTATCTACTCCACCCCAAGACCGAGGGGCGGCTAGGGCTTTTATTATTCTGTTTCAGATTATGGGGAGTTCTAAACTCGGCCCATCTGTACGCAGTCTATTCCCCCAGGTGCAGGTTCCCATATTACTACTCTGGGGAAAACAGGATCGACTGATTCCCCTGAAACTGGCTAAACCTCACCTCTACCTAAAATATAATCCCCACATCAAGTTAGTAGAACTGGAGGGCGCGGGTCACTGCCCCCATGATGAATGTCCCGAACGGGTGAACCGGGAAATTTTCGACTGGATTAACAGTTGCTTAGGGGAAACTCTAACTCTACCCTAACGCCGAACTCGTCACTGATATCGTCAGTCGTCCAGATCTGTATCAATTTTCTGGCGGATTTGTTGATAATCCTGATGATTGAGGGCATACAACGGGGCTAATCCAATCCCCGCTGCGCTGTGAGACCAAGCTAGAAGACGCCAGTTACCTAACCTGGGAGAAGGGTCAAATTCTGGAAAATCCGGTCAGTTGCACGCCAGGGGTTAGAATTGAGGCAGAAACTGAATTTTTCCGGATCCAGGAGACAGCCAGAAAACTAGAAGGGGTCGAGAATGGAGTCACCTCCATCCCCTCCCATTCAAAACCGTACTTG
>NZ_JARPLC010000074.1:0-25727 GCF_032350395.1 Limnospira sp. PMC 289.06 | reverse complement strand
TATTTCAACCACACTTTAATTTTGGCTTTGCTATTATTTTTAGCAAAAGTCTGGAAAGCATAAACCTCAACTTTTCGGACAGAATCCCACCAATTATCCTTAACCCTTTGAGCGGCTCTTCGTCGCCAAGGGTCGCTGAGTAACTTGATAGCCTCTTTTCTGTTACTGGTGGCTAACTGATAATACCTAACAATTGTTTGTTTAGGATCTGAATTTAGCCCCGCCGTTTGATTTGCAGAGGATTGCGAAGCTGTTTTTTGAATTTGGGATTGCCAACCGAAATAAACAGAGGCACTAACAATACACAAGGCTACAGCAATCCACTTTTGTGTTTTTGATACTTTAAATTGAGCAACTTTTAATTGTATCCATTGAACAAATGGATGAGTGGGTTTGCTGGGGGTAAATTGATTAGTAGGTGCAGGTGGTGTAGGAAGGATAGTTAAAGGTGATATGGATATGGGCCTAGGCAATGGGCTTGGAGGGACATTAGGTGATCCATAACTTGGAGTAATAGTAGGTTTATTTAAATTAGAATTAGCGCAATTTTTGATAATAGTAGGTAAAGATGAACTTCCGGTATTAGGCGAAGCTGATCCGGCAGGATTTTCAAATATATCAACCCCAATTTGAGCTTTCCGTTCACACCAGTAACATCTGCCATAGGTTCTAGCATAATAATGCTGTTCTCCGGCCACAGAACATTGTTTTAAATCCTTGATTGCCACTTCTAAAGCATTTTGCCATTCCGATGCACTAGGTCGAGCATAAGGATTGCGATGTCCATCATCAAAACAGCGACGAAATAAGGCTTGTAGCTGAGGATGTATCACATCAAATGATATGGTTATGGGACTAGGTTTAACCTTAGAGCTTTTACCATAGACCCAGTGTCCTTGAGCAATTTTTTCTCCTAAACTTGGAGGGTCACCAGAGCCATTCCACTTACCTGAAAACGGGTGATCGTTAAAAAGTAACTGCCAAATTAGAATAGCTAATCCAAAGCGATCATGTACTTCGTGCCTATCGAAATCGCGAAAGCTTTTTCCGTACATTTCCGGTGGCGTATATTCTTCCACCCCGACATTACAACGATAGACTTTTGAATTGCGAGGATTTGTTACTTGAAAAGAATCGGTGTCTATGATAGAAACATAAGTATTTCGTTTTACCAAAATATTTTGACCATTAATATCTCCTATGACATATTTTTTGGCATGAATAGACGAAATACAAGCCGCAATATTCATAGCTGTAGCGTGTAAGTATAACCAATTAAAAGTCGGGGCGTTTTGTTTTCTAGCAGCAGGATGATATATAACTGAAAATTCTAATGTATTGCTAATATAAGGCAGTAAAAACCCTTTTGGTATTCCTTTATCTGTGAGAATACACTGCGGCCAAACAATTGAGATATGTCCATTTTTTAAAGCTGGTTGCTGGGGAGAATTACTAATCATTAAGCGTAGTTTATCCCAAGTATCACTGGGTGCTGACTTAAGATATATCTTGGCTACAAAACCAGCCTTGCTAGTCTCATAAATTATTGCTTCTCCTCCTCTGGCAATTTCTTTGTTAAGACTAACCAACTCTCCGGTTGTTTCAGATTTGAGATACTTCATAATACTATCTACTTTGATTTACATAAATATCAACACTAATGATTAAGATTAAACTGTATACAATATACATTAATATTTGCATCAATAATCCATTAGACAAAATACTTATCAAAAGGCTGATTAATGTCATTAAAATAACTATTAGGATTATGTATAACATTTTGTTTACCCAAGGTTGTATAGAATCAAGACTAAATTTATATTGCCAATATTGATGGTTTCGATTACCTCTATGATTGATGTTTACTTCTTTAATCGGCAATTCATAATCATTAAAGTCAATTCGTCGCAGTAAATCAATGAAATTTTTTTGATCTACTTTTTGGTCGGATATGACAGAGATTGTTAAAATTCTTTTTTTAAAACTTAATTTTATATCTATATTATGATACTGATTCTGGGTGAATTTATAAATGTCTTCCTTGATTTTGTCAAATTCTGGCTGAATATTATATGATGGTTGGCTATTTAGTGAATCATCTTCCAAAGATTCAATGGGATCTCTTGATGTAGATGGTGATTGAGAAATAGCAGAAGGGGAGGGGGAGGGATTGAGTTGGATGTTTGATGATTGAATGGGACCTGATGAAGAGTTATGATTTTGACTATTTTGAATACAAAGTAATACCGTTTTGTCATCATCAGTTCTTTGATTTATGTCATCAGATTTTAGCCAATCACTGACAATATTTTTTTTCTCCGCTTCTGTTTTATGGGAACGCATAATTTGTGTTTCCACAGGCTCAAAAAACTTATCATAAGCCTTCCATTGTTTAGATTTAATCAACGAAATATGTTCTATGCCATCAGTAGCTGCACAAATAAAATCAATCGGTTCAGCAATAACTTTAACTTGCATATACTGATCAGCAGAAGCAGAAGTTATCGGGACATACTCATTCGCATATTCTCCTTTTTGAGGTTGGAATATAAGTTGATAATTTTGAGAAGATTGGGGACGGATTACAATTAATCCATCACCACATTGCATAGCAACAAGCCAATTAGGTGTGGCGATAAATGCCAATAGCGTACAAGCCATATCTCTAACTGAGTAGCCTTCTTTTTTAGCCACAGTTTGAATTTCTTTGACTACAGTTTCCAATAATTCATCAAAAAAGGCTTGGGCTTGACTCTCATTTATAGAATTATTTAACCAATCCCGTTGATTGAGACAGTTAAGGGTTGTTTGCACTGCTATTTTTGCACCCAAATCAGAATGGGCGGCACTCCCCATTCCATCAGAAACAGCGCCAATAGTTACCTGATTATTTGAGATGATTTGATGACCGCAAAAATCCTGGCACGGAATACCTGTTTTGATATGTCCTGAGCCTATTTCACTACACCCAATTGCTTGCCACTGCATGATAAAATCCTATTGATAATTAAGTGCCAACTACCCATCCGCTTGCGTCTGGCAAAGCCACTTGAGCGCCACTACCTTGACTCCGAGATACTGATCCCATTGACCTAGACAACCAGGTAAATAGCTGATTAAATGCTAATCCTTGTAGCTGTTGAGGAGGTATAGATCCGGGGGGAACGATTTGCGACAGGGTATTCATGTCTGCACCTTGAACAGCAATGGCAAAAAAAACCACCTTTTTATTAGCATAAAATTGATGAAGCATTTGAGCGGCATTTTGCCAACTATCAGTAGGTGCGCCATCTGTAATCATTAACAACCAAGGTCGATAATAATCAATACCATTAGCTCTAAGAAGCTGCTTGTGAGATTCGATCAGATTGAGCGCTGTTCCAATACCTTCGCCCATTGCCGTTGTACCTGTGGTTGACAGGTGAGGAGGATTAAATTGATCAAAGTCAACAAAATCTTGAACGACATTTACATAACTATCAAAGGTGACAATTGCCACTTGTACACGCCGAGCAGCTAGGCTGTCTTGGCTTAGTTCTTGCTGAAAAGTGACTAATCCCTGATTTAATTGATCAATGGGTTGACCGCTCATTGAACCTGATGTGTCCAGAAGCAAAACAACTGGACAACGAGGATCGGGGTTTTCGGCATATCCGGGCTGAAAATTCATGTAATTCTCCTTAATTATTCAGATTAATTAACTTGATTTCCCCAGCTTGTATCTATTCTGAATCGCCACATGGTTGGTTTTGAGGATATATTGAATTTCATAGTTATTATAAGCCAACTATACGAATATGTGAAAGCCGGAAAAAGACGGAAAAAAACGGAAAAAGACGGGAGTTTGATTAAGAAATGTAAAAATTTATGGTGGTTGCCTCTAATAGTAGAAAATGGGATGTTTCAGAAGCGGAATTGAGAGGCAATGGAGTGTCAGCAGTCGAGCGATTCAACTGGGTAAGGCTTGGATAGTCTACCGTTGGTGGTTTCAAAGGCAGTGCCGACAGGTCAAAATAGAGAGCGATCGCACCTTCTCCAACCCTTCCTAAAATGCTATACTATCCCCCATAATCTGCGATGAGAAACTATTTACCATGATTCAAGACTTTGGGATTATCATTGCTTGTTGTTTTAAGGACTACCACTTTGCGGCAGGATGTTGTGCTAGTATTCGCTACTTTGGCGGGGATGTTCCTATCTGTTTAATCGTTGATGGTGATTTTAATACAACCAGCTTAGAAAAAACTTACGGTGTTAAGATTATTAATCAAAAGACGGTCAAACATCCGTTTCTAAAGGAAAATAGTTTTGGTTGGGGCTTGACTAAAATGATTGCCTTTTGGGAAAGTCCTTGGCAGAATTTTCTGTTTTTAGATGCGGATACAATAATCTGGGGGGATGTGCTAGATTTTGGGGATCTTGAACATTATGACATGATTATTGATCATAATTTGGAGGATTGGAAGGCTGAAGATATTTCGCGTTTATTCTTTGACTTGGAGGGGATGAAAAAGCACTTCCCTGATTTTAATTATCAAGATCGACCCTATTTTGTCACTGGGGTATTTTGGGGCAAGAGGGGGATTTTTAGCTTGGCTGAATATGCCGAACTGTTGGAGTTTAAGAATCGATACCCTGATGTTTTTAAATATGGCGAACAAGGACTATTAAATTTCATGATTTTTCGAGCATTAGATGAGGGCAAAATTCATCTGAAAACTGCACCAATGCAGGTTTTGATGTGGAACTATTCCCAAGAAGAAATGCGTCAACGTTTCCCCCTTGAGGACGGAAAAATTGGGAATCGCGACTGGCATAAAGAGGCTTGTGTGATTCATTGGGCGGGAATCAAACCATTCCTTGTTAATGATGTTTATTCAGACCCGATGACTTTTATGCAGCAGAAGTTTTATGAAGACTCTCAATGCCTAATTTATGGCAATGTTAAGATTAATTTGCTGCTCGAAGATTTGTGGCGCTATCGACCCACCCGAAAATTTATTAAAAAACTGTTTGGGTATTTGCTCAAATCCCCCAGTAGTCTATTTTCTAACACCTAAACTGTGGGTAAAAATCGAGGCTGACAGGTGAAATTGTCTGATGATAAATTTGGTATTTGCCAGTTCATTAACCAGATTTAAAGACAATTTATAATTTGTATATTCAGGGTTTAATTACTGTCCTCATTTTGTCGGGTATTGCTATAAGTGTCGATGAGCATTTTAATTTGCGTTAAAGCCTCATTAACTCCCTGTTCTCCCGTGGGAGAAAGACGATCGCCTAAATCAAAGTTATCGCCGGGGACTGCTACTAGCCAGGCTTGGGGTGTGTATTCATACAGAGTTTTGGCTAAGGAAAGCAGCGATCGCGGATTGATAGAATGACCAAAGTTAACTACTGTTTCTGAGTCATCAGGTGTCAGGGGTGAGACTTCCACCACTTCCCCAGTAATACTAGCATCTACGAAAATCCCATAGTTAAAATGGGTTAATTCTTCCGCTATTTCCGGGGTTAATTGGTGAACTGAAAGCGATCGCACATTAGGTTTTTTCCACTCTTCCACCAGCCTGGCTACCTCCTGTCCAATGCCATCATCACCCCTTAACTGATTACCATAGCCAATAATTAAAAAAGACTTGACATTTTCCATCGTATATGTTAGTAGTACAGTTAGCCGTAATTATCTGTTAAAAGTACCCAATTTTGATACCGTACTCCGGGAATTTAACAATATTCTACGGTAACTTCTTTCTGCTTTTGTTTGAGTAAGTTTACCAAATCTTCAATTAAACTGCGTCGAATCGAGATATTTTTAGGAAGCAGAGGATTTTGGTAAAACTCATTAATCTGTTGACCAACCAAAAGGAAAATAGAATCAGCCTCTAAAATTTCTCGCGCCAGAAGTACCGCACCATTTTGGTCAGAAGGAAGCCGGGTAATATCACAATTACACTGGCGGAGAACTGCTGTAGCTTTAGAAATCGTCAAAATTCCCTCAGTGACCAAATCAATTTCGCTTAATTTACCGATAGGGGGTAAATCTTTTCGCATGGTGGAAATATCCATTTCCACAGTTTCCCCCATATAATTCGCCACCAGGTTTCCTGTTGTACCCCCACAGATAACTTTACGACCTTTAAAAGTTAATAAACGTTCCGCATATAACTCATCCTTGTTAATATCTAAAGGGGGTCCTGTAAAAATCATGACCGGGTTACGTTTGCGGACATAAATACCAACAAAGGTAGCATCATCTCCGATGTTATCTCGATAAAGCGATCGCGTTTCCGCCATCACCTGTTCAATAATGCTACGGGAGTTAGTCGCCTGAGTCATAAACACTTTTTCCATGTATTTAGCGATATTGTCCCACCCCCACCCAAAATTCATGGTATCCCCTAAACCCGCATAAAGAACCCCATCACTAATAGCGCCTAGAAAGTCTCCCCTTTGTAGCTGTCCTTCCGAGGAAATGATTTTTTTACCGAGGATTTTTTCAGTCTTAGTATCTAGTGTAATTACCCGTCCTTTGTTAAAATAAAATATAGGGGGGTTATCAAAATTAATCACCTTAAAATGACTGCTTTGGTGGTCAATCTGAATAATGGTAAATGTAGCGTAAGCAATTTGGCGAACTTGACAAATTGGCAGGGTTCCGATCACAGTTTTGATGACTTCCTCCAGGGGAACATCAGCATTTAACATAGTGATTAAAATTTCCGTAGTCAGGGTAGCTAGGATATTAGCTTTTACCCCACTTCCCAAACCATCAGAGAGGACGATGGTGCTTTTAGTTTCAGTTTTGGTAAACTTAACCTGGTCGCCACAGAGTTCTTCGCCTTTTTTATTAAGGTGGCGATCGCAAATATCAAAAAAGTTATCTTGACCCATAAGCCGACTCAACTACTTGGTTTGGTAAACAAAAATATGCTATTGGTTAATCATCTGGATAATTTTGAGAAGACTAACCTTAGTTTCGGCGGTAGTTTCTCCGAGTAGTCCAGCGATTTCTTGGGCAACTTTCATTTGATTGTCAACCACTTCGTTAACTTTTTTAACGGTTTGTTCCCGGATATCATTGATTTCTTTTTTCCGCTGCATTTCCGAGGTAATATCCGTCATAATGCAGGCGATGATATTTTCATCTTTAATCGGAAAAATCACCTCTTTTAAATACAGATGATGATTCTCATATTCCACCTCTATCCCCTGCATCATTTGGTTTTTTTCCCAAACTTTTTTGAAGCGGTCTACATTCCCCAACAAATTAAAAGCGGGAGTGCCAATAATCTCGGCAGCCTCGACCTTAAAAAAGTTACAAAATGCCGGATTAACAACTTTAATATTCATGGAGACATCCACGGCAATTAAACCGTTAGGGTCATATTCCCAAAGCAGTCGCCATAAATGGGGATTCTCATGATTTTCTAGCATTATGAATTCAAGGGTAAATTACTATTCTGAATCATCGGCAAAATTTCACCGATAAATTTATCTTCGATATTTTTCGGGCTGATATTAATAAAGTGTTGGTCTTGGTATTTCATGACAATACCGGAACTACAGGTTTCCAAGCAAAACGAACCTTTAAGTTCAATGCGGCTTTCTAGTTTATATTCCGCGATTAATTCCTGAAGTTTTGGCAACACTTCATAAACGCCCATTTGGTGACAAGCAGACCCCATACACAGGTATAAGTTTTGTTTTGCCATATCAATTATTACCCAAGTTAAACAATAAATATCCCGCTGGTTTGGGAGGCAACCAGCAGCGGTTGCCTCTGTGTTTAATCGGACTTAATTACGATAAACCTCATCAACAATTGTGCCATCAGGTTTAAGTAACTCAATATGTAGTGGCATTTGACCAACAGCATGAGTTGAACAACTTAAACAAGGGTCAAAACAGCGAATACCAGCTTCAACTCGGTTTAACAAACCTTCGGGGATTTCATTACCATGGATATAATGCTTGGCAATTTGGGTAACAGTTTTATTCATTGCCAAGTTATTTTGTCCGGTAGCAATAATCAAATTCACCTTTTGAATTAAGCCATTTTCATTGACTTTATAATGGTGAAATAGAGTGCCGCGAGGGGCTTCACTAACTCCCACCCCTTCCAAGTTGTTAATTCCGGCATCAGCACGGACGCGGGAGGAGGTAATATCAGGGTCTTCTACCAAAGCCTCGATCGCCTCAATACAAGCCATAATTTCCACTAAACGGGCGTAATGGTAGAAGAAGGAAGAAGTAGCAACCCGACTACCAGCGCGATCGCGAAATTCCCGCAATTCCCGATCAGCATCGGGTGTTCCAATTTGATCACAGACATTCAGCCGCGCCAAAGGTCCAACCCGATAAATACCATCAGGATATCCCAGAGGTTTATAATAGGGGAATTTGAGATAAGACCAATTTTCCACAGCCTCACCCAAATAGTCTTGGTAATTATCCTCACTCAAACCATCAGCGACAATATTACCATCACTATCAATAAAGCGCAGATGTCCGCCATAGTGTTCCCAATTACCATTAGGAGCCACTAAACCCATAAATAGAGAGGGGAATTTACCAAATATATCGACCTCAGAAGCCAAGTCACTATCGAGGAGACGCTTTAATAAATTTAAAGCTAATTCGGTAGTTTGGCGGGCTTCTGGTAGGCGGTCTTTTATCCATTCCAAACCTTCCTGAGAAAGAGGCGATCGCACCCCTCCCGGAACCGCCCAAGCCGCGTGAATTTTCCGCGCCCCCAATAGTTCAATTACCGTCTGACCAAACTGGCGTAGACGAATACCCGCCCTAGCCAAATCTGGATCAGCCGCAATTAATCCAAATACATTTCTTTTGGCGGGGTCACTATCCCAACCTAACAGAAAATCAGGGCTACTGAGGTGGAAAAAACTTAAAGCATGGGACTGAGTTAACTGGGCTAAATTCATCATCCGCCGCAATTTTTCCCCGGCTGGTGGCACTTGTACCGCCAGAATTTTATCCCCCGTTTTAGCCGCTGCTAAGAGGTGACTAACCGGACAAATCCCGCAAATACGGGCAGTAATTCCGGCCATTTCAAACATCGGTCGTCCTTCGCAGAACTTTTCAAAACCCCGAAATTCTACTACATGAAATCGGGCATCTTCCACCTCTCCCGCATCATCCAAATATATGGATATTTTGGCATGACCCTCAATGCGGGTCACTGGATCAATAACAACTGTCTTAGCCATAGTATCAAATCACCTCTCCAGGGAATCAACAATCAATAATTAACCAGATAATTGCGGGCTAACCATTAATTTTATAGTCAGTCAACAACAGGGTAGCCTTAGCCAAATTTAATCATTTCCCGCCCTTCCATTTTCGGCATTTTCCCTTCCACCAAAGGCGCGAGGGTAGCCTTAATGCGATCGGAACTAGGGGGACATCCCGGCATAAAAATATCAACATCTACGACTTCATGCACTGGACTAACACGCTCAAGCAATTCGGGAACAATACCGGGTTCTCTGGGAAGTTGTGGGGTAAAATCCCCTAGTTCCAAATAGCAGCGTTTGAGTACATGATCGGTGCTACCCAACATATTCCGCATGGCGGGAACATTCGCAGTGACAGCACAATCTCCAAAAGAAATCAAGAGTTTGGTGCGCGATCGCACTTGTTTAATTAGTTCCAGGTTATCTTCGTTAGCGATACCACCTTCGACCAAACAAACATCAACATTTTCGGGATATTCTTTCAGGTCACAACCCACCGGGGAGTAAACAACCTCGACTTTTTCTGATAGTTCAATCAGCCATTCATCCAGGTCTAAAAAAGACATATGACAACCCGAACATCCAGCTAACCAAACCGTAGCAAATCTTATCTTTTCCATTCGTGTTTCTCCCGTGCATTAACTAAGAATTCTAATTTAGCGCGATCGCGAGTCATTTCAGCCACCGTCGCACCTTTACGGAAAATGGAACCCGTCGGACAAGCATCAACACATTTACCGCAGGAAGTACAGGCATCCACAGCCCCCCAAGGTTGATTAAGTCCGGTAATCATTTTAGCAGCAGGGCCGCGAAAAGCCACATCCCAAACATGAGCGCCTTCGATTTCATCACATACTCTTTGACAGCGAGTACAGAGAATACAGCGGTTATGATCAATACCAAATTGAGGGTGAGAAATATCAACTTCTCGCTGTGGGAAACGGTAGGTAAAGCGGCTATGATCCATACCTACTTCAACGGCGACATCTTGCAATTCGCAGTTTTCATTAGCCACACAAACAGCACAAACATGGTTGCCTTCTGCAAATAGCATTTCCACAACCATCTTGCGATATTCTTTAATCTGGGGGCTATTAGTGCAAACTTCCATCCCTTCCGCAACCGTAGTTACACAGGAGGGCAAAAGTTTATTAATTCCGGCAATTTCCACCAGACATAAACGACAAGCGCCCACATCAGAAAGACCATCTACATGGCAGAGGGTTGGTATTCTCACCCCCGCCTCTTTGGCGGCTTCTAAAACGCTCGATCCTTCTTCGATCGCCACATCAATGCCATCAATTTTTAAGGTGACAACGGACATAGTTTCTCCTTTCATTAAGGGAACATCTTACCGGGAGTCGGGAATATTGTATATTCCCGATTTTCCCAGTTATTTCTATTTCAAACAGGCGGCTAAATCCGCTTCGGGAGTGGTAATAGCCTGTAGGTTGTATTTTGCCGATAGGATAGCGAAGACATTAGGGGAAATGAAAGCCGGTAAAGTCGGACCCAAACGGATATCTTTGATACCCAAATATAATAGTGTCAGCAGAACCGCCACAGCCTTCTGTTCATACCAAGACAAAATCATAGATAGAGGAAGTTCATTAACTCCGATATCAAAGGCTTGGGCGAGTCCTAGGGCGATCTGAATAGCCGAATAGGCATCATTGCACTGTCCCACATCCATCAGTCGAGGAATGTTACCAATTTCCCCCATTTCCTTATCAAAAAAGCGGAATTTTCCACAGGCGAGGGTTAACACCACACAATCGGACGGAACCTGATCGACAAATTCGGTATAATAATTGCGATCGGGTTTAGCCCCATCACAACCTCCGACTAGGAAGAAATGGCGAATTTTGCCTTGTTTAACCGCCTCAATCACCTGGTCGCTAACATTTAATACCGCATTACGGGCGAAGCCAGTTTTTACCTGACGGGGTGGTTCATCTTCTGCAAACCCAGCTAAAGCCAGGGCTTTGTGAATGGCGGGGCTAAAATCTGGGGTAAGATTTGCCCTATCTTCGAGATAGTTGATGTCAGGATATCCCACCGGACCGAGGGTAAATAATTTATCCTCATAGTGTTCGTGGGGAGGCATCAAACAGTTAGTGGTGATGACGATCGCACCGGGAAACTTAGCGAAATCCTTGGTTTGATTTTGCCAAGCTGTGCCATAGTGACCGTAAAGGTGGGGATATTTTTGTTTAAGGACTGGGTAGCCATGGGCGGGTAGTAACTCGCCGTGGGTGTAAACATTAATACCAGTATTGGCTGTTTGTTGAAGGATGGCTTCGAGTTGTTTAATGTCGTGACCAGAGACCAAAATGGCTTTCCCGGCCTTTGCATTCAGGGGAACAACGGTAGGGATAGGATGACCATAATGGTTAGTGTGTCCCGCGTCGAGAAGTTCCATAGCCAACAGGTTCATTTCCCCGACTTTCATGGCTAGATTAACCCAATCTTCTAAACCGAGACTAGGTTCTTCCAAGGCGGCGAGGGCTTGGTGACAGAAACTATAAATGCGATCGTCTTCCTGACCAAGTTCTTGGGCGTGGAAACTGTAGGAAGCCAAGCCCTTCAAACCGTAGAGGACGGTAAGTTTGAGGGAGAAGATATCGATGTCTTGACTAGAGTCGGCAATAAAGTTACGGGAAACTTCCTCCCCCTGGGCTACTAAACTATCAGTCCAGTCTGGTTGATAGGTAGCAGCTACAGACCAACTGATGGGGCGATCGCTCATCTGTTGAATTTCGGTTTTGAGTTTTTCCCGTTGGGCGATCGCCTCACGGATATAGCTGTAAAAGCGTTTACGGTTAAAGTTAACATTCGTCATCGTGGCGAACATCGACTCACAGCAAAACACATCCACAGCATGGGTATCAATGCCCAATTCCTTAGCCTTCAAAGCCACAGGCGCAATACCCCGCAGACAGTAAATCAATAGGTCTTGAACCGCATTTACATCCGGTCCTTTACCACAAGCGCCCCACTGGTGGCAACCTTGACCGCTGGCAGTTTGTTCGCATTGTTCACAAAACATCAATCCCTTCTCCTAATTGAGCTTCCTAGTTTCCTGTTTAGCTTCCCTATGTGAAATATCAGTGAACCGCCACCTTAGCGTTAGTAGTTTGAAGCAACTCCAAATACTCACTCTCGAAATACTGCAACGTACTGGTAACCGGGTTAGGGGCTGTCATTCCCAAGCCACATAAACTGGTAGCCCTTACCATGTCGCACAACTGTTTAAGTTTTTCCAAATCAGCAGGGGTAGCCTGTTTATTGAGTAACTTCGTAAGCAACTGGTACATTTGCACAGTACCCACACGGCAGGGGATACACTTACCACAGGTTTCACCCCGGCAAAATTCCATATAGAATTGAGCCACCTGCACCATGCTAGTGTTTTCATCCATCACCACCATGCCCCCAGATCCCATCATAGATCCCAATTTAGTCAGAGATTCATAATCTACTGGGGTATCGAGAAACTGAGCCGGGATACAACCGCCAGATGGTCCCCCTGTTTGCACAGCTTTAACTTGCAGACCGCCCGGAATACCGCCGCCCATCTCTTCCACAATTTCGCGTAGGGTAATACCCATAGGCACTTCAATCAGGCCGTTATTGCGGATTTTACCCGTCAGAGAGAAGATTTTAGTACCCTTGCTTTTTTCAGTACCAATTTGATTGTACCAGTCCGCCCCGTTGCGGATAATCGGGGCTATATTACCCAAGGTTTCCACATTATTAATCAGGGTTGGGCAGTCCCACAACCCAGAAACGGCGGGATAGGGAGGACGAGGACGGGGGTTGCCGCGACCGCCACCAATAGAAGCAATCAGCGCCGTTTCTTCGCCACAAACAAAAGCACCCGCACCAACCCGAATATCAATATTAAAGTTTATGGAGGAACCAAAGATGCGGCTACCTAACATACTCTGACGTTTAGCCTGTTGAATGGCTTTCTGTAGCCTAGTGATCGCTAGGGGATATTCCGCCCGAACGTAGATATAGCCTTGGGTTGCACCTACAGCATATCCAGCGATCGCCATTCCTTCCAGGATACGGTGAGGGTCACTTTCTAAGACACTACGATCCATAAACGCCCCCGGGTCGCCCTCGTCAGCGTTACAGATCACATATTTTTGTCCTGGGGGCATTTTAGCCACAGTCGCCCACTTTAACCCCGTGGGATAGCCAGCCCCTCCCCGTCCCCGTAATCCAGATTTAGTAATTTCTGCCACTACTTCTTCTGGAGTCAGGTCATAAATTGCATGATGTAAGGCTCTGTAGCCTCCCACGGCAATATATTCCCCGATTTTCTCCGGGTCAATTTTGCCGCTAAATTCCCGAACGATTTTTAATTGGCGACTAAAGAAGGGATGATTGGGATCACCTTGAACTGGTTTCGCTTCCCCGCCTTTCAGCGCTTCGATAATAGATGGGGCATCTTCGGGGGTGACTTTTTCATAATGAATGCCGTTAGGTTCGACTTCCACCATGGGACCGCGTCCGCAAAACCCCATACAGCCTACACCGACTATTTGCACGTCCGCCTCAAGTCCTGACTCTTTCAGCGCATCTTCCATCGCCTTTTTGACTTCTAGGGACTCAGAGGCTTGACAACCAGTAGATGTGCAGCAGTGGATACGGATACTTTTTTGGTTGTTGCGTTCCTTTTCGGCTAGTTCGACTAATTCAGTCAATTCCATAATATTTTAGTTCTCCTCTCTCAATGGAGTTGGGGTTATAAGTGGCATTTAGGCCTCGGCTGAACCCTGCCACTTTTGCAGTCGTGCTACCGCCATTTCTGGGGTTTGCTGACCTGCAACTTTCCCATCAAAGACAGCCGCCGGAGCAATACCACAGGCTCCGATACAGCGGGCGGTGACAATAGATATCTGGCCGTCGGGCGTGGTTTCCCCTGACTTGATTCCGGTTTTCTCTTCTAAGGCTGCTAGGACTTCTCCACTGCCTTTAACATAGCAGGCTGTCCCTAAACAGACCACGCAGGTATGAGCGCCACTGGGTTTTAGGGAAAATAGATGATAGAAGGTGGCGACTCCGTAAACTTGGCTCAGGGGGAGTTGGAGTTGTCGCGCAACGTATATTAATACGTCTTCTTCTAAGTAGCCAAATGCTTCCTGGGCTTTGTGCAGCACTTCGATTAGGGCATCCTGACTATATTGGCTGCGTTTCATGGTGATATCCAGTACCTTGAAACGTTTATCGCCACTGGGATGGTTTGACGCTGCTTTACTTTTGGCAGATTTTGGGGCGGTTTCTGTGGAATCGGGCATAGTGATTTTACAGTAATTTCTACAGAATTTCAACCCTATTAAATACGATCAATGTTGATCCCCACAGGGTTGATGTTTTATTTTGATGACAATTCATCCTATTTTGGGGACATTTTTGGGACAAATCCCCAAAACAACTGTAGGGTTGTTTATCTCCAAATATTTCGTTAGTTGAACATTACAACATTCTGTTCTAAATGTTAAGTATAACGGCAAACCCCGGAAAAAAGTATTAAGATAATTAAAAGAATTTCTGCCTCTGCTGGTGGGTCTGCTAACAGTGATTATGCTTAGTTAGCCTGTCATCAAACTACCACAGAGCCTAGAGATAGCCTCGGGGTTGCTATTGGCAACCTAAATGAGAATAATTATCATTCAAGGGATGAAATATATGTGTCTAGCAGTTCCGGGAAAACTCGTGAGTATATCGGGAGATGATCCTTTATTAAAAAAAGGTCGCGTCAGCTTTGGCGGGGTAATTAAAGAGGTGAGTCTGGCTTATGTTCCTGAAGCCCAAGTGGGTGATTATGTTTTGGTTCATGTTGGTTTTGCTCTGAGTCGGGTAGAACCAGAGGACGCTTTACAAACCTTAGCAGATTTACAACAGATGGTGAAATTGGGTTAAAATTTGTTAAGACCTGATTTATATTTACAGCTTCCTATAGGATAATAAATAGGGTAAGGTAGGAGGCAGTCAAGTTCCAAAAACCCTTAACAAAGATTTAAAGATTGTGATCTGACTCAGGGGAAAGGAACCTTTGAATCAGACAGCCGGCGCAGAGGTATTGTTGTCAAAATCTAGGTAAATTATCGACCCAATTTTTTTTTGTTGAATGACACAATTTAGGGCGATCGCTTGGTAAAGAGAACTGTCAAGGACAGGGCCAAGGTAAATAATGCGATCGCCTCAGATCAGCTCGTCAATGGTTGTCCGATCACAGCCATCAACGCGGTTAATTCCGCAGGTTTTAAAACTGGGTTAAATCCCAAGTAAATGAGAGGATTTCAAGTATGAATACCAGACAGTATGCCACCCTAGACGGGAACGAAGCCGTAGCCCGTGTGGCTTTTCGTCTCAATGAAGTTATTGCCATTTATCCCATCACTCCATCATCACCCATGGGAGAATGGGCGGATGCTTGGACATCAGAAGGACAACCCAACATTTGGGGAACTGTTCCCGCAGTAGTAGAAATGCAAAGCGAAGGAGGCGCGGCGGGGGCTGTTCATGGTTCCCTACAGGGAGGGTCATTAACCACGACATTTACAGCATCCCAGGGATTATTATTAATGATTCCGAACCTGTACAAAATCGCCGGGGAACTAACCTGTGCGGTTCTCCATGTGGCCGCCAGGTCGATCGCCGCCCAAGCCTTGTCTATTTTCGGCGATCACAGTGACGTAATGGCAGTGCGGGCTACTGGTTGCGGATTATTATGTTCAGCCTCAGTCCAGGAAGCCCATGATTTAGCCCTAGTCGCCCAAGCAAGTACCCTGAAATCAAGGATTCCATTTATCCACTTTTTTGATGGATTCCGCACCTCCCACGAAGTGCAGAAAATCGAACTCCTCGAAGAAAGCGACCTGCGGGCGATGATAGATGATGAGGACATTTATGCACACCGCGCCCGGGGACTAACACCCGATCGCCCTGCTTTACGAGGAACCGCCCAAAACCCTGATGTTTACTTCCAAGCGAGGGAAAGCGTCAACCCCTTCTATAACGCCTGTCCAGAAATGGTGCAAAAAGCCATGGACAAATTCGGGGAGTTGACGGGACGGCACTATAAACTATTTGAATATCATGGCGCACCGGATGCCGATCGCATCATTATATTAATGGGTTCGGGCTGTGAAACCGTCCACGAAACCGTAGATTATCTGACCGCGCAGGGAGAAAAAGTCGGAGTCCTGAAAGTCCGTCTGTATCGACCCTGGGATGCTAACGCCTTTATTGGCGCTGTACCAAAAACCGCCAAAGCGATCGCCGTTTTAGACCGCACCAAAGAACCCGGTTCTAGTGGCGAACCCCTATATTTAGATGTCGTCACCGCCATAAGTGAAAGCTGGGAAGGACTCGCCCCCAAAATTGTCGGCGGTCGTTATGGGTTATCCTCCAAAGAATTTAACCCGGCTATGGTAAAAGCCGTTTTTGATAACCTGCAACTCGACAAACCCAAAAATCACTTTACCATCGGTATTAACGATGACCTCACCCACACCTCCCTACCCTTTGACCCGGAATTTTCCACCGAACCCGATAACGTCATCCGCGCCATGTTCTATGGTCTAGGGTCTGATGGTACTGTAGGGGCTAACAAAAACTCCATTAAAATTATCGGAGACGAAACCAGCAACTACGCCCAGGGTTACTTCGTCTACGACTCTAAAAAATCCGGCGCTGTCACCGTATCTCACCTGCGCTTCGGTCCTAACTTAATCCGCTCCCCCTATTTAATCGAAAAATCCAACTTTATCGGCTGTCACCAGTGGAACTTCCTAGAAAAACTCAATGTAGTTGATGCCGCCACCAATGGGGCGACCTTCCTGCTGAATAGCCCCTACGGACCTGATGAAGTCTGGAATTACCTACCCATTGAAATTCAAGAACAAATTGTCCGCAAAAATCTCAAACTCTATGTCATCGATGCTAATAAAGTAGCCCGTGACAGTGGAATGGGTAGCCGTATCAATACGGTGATGCAGGTCTGTTTCTTCGCTTTGGCGGGAGTTCTACCCAAAGATGAGGCGATCGCCAAAATTAAAAAAGCGATCGAAAAAACCTATGGTAAAAAAGGTTCAGCCATTGTCCGCATGAACCTCCAAGCCGTAGACAATACCCTCGATAACCTCTTTGAAGTCAATATCGGCGAAGCCAATAGCCACGTACGCATAGCGTCGCCAGTCCCTGCTAACGCCCCTGATTTTGTCCGGGAAGTCGAAGGGATGATGTTAGCGCGCAAAGGCGACCAACTCTCCGTCAGTCAACTACCCTGTGACGGAACCTATCCCACAGGTACATCAAAATGGGAGAAACGCAACGTCGCCCAAGAAATCCCCGTTTGGGATGCTGATGTGTGTGTGCAGTGTGGTAAATGTATCATGGTCTGCCCCCATGCCGTAATTCGTGGTAAAGCCTACGATGAAAGCGCCCTAAATGGTGCGCCGGAAACCTTCAAAACCACTGCTGTCCGTGATAAAGCCTTTGAAGGGCAAAAATTCACCATCCAAGTATCTCCAGAAGACTGTACAGGTTGCGGTATCTGTGTCGATGTCTGTCCGGCGAAAAATAAATCCATGCCCTCCAAAAAGGCGATTAACATGGAGTATCAGCCACCCATACGAGCCACCGAACGGGATAACTGGGAATTTTTCCTCAACTTGCCTAACCCCGATCGCCGTAATTTGCGATCGGATATGATTAAACAACAACAATGGCAAGAACCCCTGTTTGAGTTCTCTGGCGCTTGTGCGGGTTGTGGCGAAACTCCCTATATCAAGTTAGCAACCCAACTATTTG
This sequence comes from Limnospira sp. PMC 289.06, assembly GCF_032350395.1. Lineage (NCBI taxonomy): Bacteria > Bacillati > Cyanobacteriota > Cyanophyceae > Oscillatoriales > Sirenicapillariaceae > Limnospira > Limnospira sp. PMC 289.06. The sequence goes on along the minus strand of NZ_JARPLC010000074.1, from coordinate 7,641 downwards.
GCGATCGTATGGTTGTCGCTAACGCCACCGGCTGTTCTTCTATCTATGGCGGTAACTTACCAACTACACCCTGGGCGCAAAATGCCGAAGGTCGCGGCCCTAGTTGGTCTAATAGCCTATTTGAAGATAACGCCGAATTTGGTCTAGGCTTCCGTCTGTCCATTGATAAACATACCGCTTTCGCCTGTGAATTGTTGCAGACATTAGGCGGCATTGTCGGCGATGAACTGGTAGCCAAAATTATCAATAACCCCCAAAAATCCGAGGCTGATATTTGGGAACAACGGGAACTCGTCGCCCAGGTTAAGCAAAAATTGCAAGGGTCTGATGATACCAACGCCAAACAGTTACTCAGTCTGGCTGATTACCTCGTCAAAAAATCTGTCTGGATACTCGGTGGCGATGGTTGGGCCTATGATATCGGCTATGGCGGTTTAGATCATGTCATTGCTAGTGGTCGCAACGTCAATATCCTGGTCATGGATACTGAGGTCTACTCTAATACTGGTGGTCAGTCTTCTAAAGCTACTCCTCGCGGCGCGGTCGCTAAATTTGCTGCTGGTGGTAAGCCTTCACCTAAGAAAGACTTGGGTTTGATTGCTATGACCTACGGTAACGTTTATGTCGCTTCTGTGGCTATGGGGGCGCGGGATGAACACACCCTTAAAGTCTTCCTGGAAGCCGAAGCCTATGACGGCCCTTCCTTGATTATTGCCTACAGTCACTGTATCGCCCACGGTATTAATATGACCACGGCTATGAGTCACCAAAAAGCAATTGTCGAAAGTGGTCGTTGGTTGCTTTATCGTTATCATCCTGACCTGAAAGCGGAAGGTAAAAATCCCCTACTTTTGGATTCGCGATCGCCTAAAAAATCCATCGAACAATCCATGTACGCCGAAAACCGCTTTAAAATGCTCACCAAAACTAAGCCCGTTGATGCCAAACGCTTGCTGAAAGAAGCCCAGAAAGACGTTGACACCCGTTGGCAAATGTATGAGTATCTGGCGGCGCGTCCCTTGAATGACGAAGGTAATAAACCCAATACAGACACCTCTGGTGACAAAGAGTGAAGCTCCTAAACCGATGGTAGACAGAAACTCCTAGTCCGGTTCCTAGTGTGGGGGCGTGCCTATTTTTCGCCCCTACAAACCGGACTCCTAGAACTTTTCGCTGTTCCTATCCACTTTTCATAAGGAATCGATATTATGGATTTGAGTACGACCTATTTGGGATTGAATTTGAGGACTCCCATTGTCCCTTCCGCCGCCGCCGTTTTATCAGAAGATGTCGATAATATTCGGCGTATGGAAGATGCGGGCGCATCAGCGGTGATTTTACACTCCCTATTTGAAGAACAGTTACTGCGAGAAAAATTTGAACTTAATCACCATTTGGAATATGGAACTAATAGTTTTGCTGAGGCTTTAACTTATTTTCCTGAACCCGAAGAATATCACGTCGGACCAGAACTTTATCTTGAGCATATTCGCTTGGCTAAGGAATTGGTTGATATTCCCATTATTGCCAGTTTAAATGGTTTCTCCTCCGGTGGTTGGGTGGAATATTCCAAACTCATGCAGGAAGCTGGTGCAGATGCGATCGAGTTGAATATTTATTATGTCCCCACCGACTTTGATATGAGTGGGGCTCAGGTTGAGGAAAACTATATCACTACTCTCCGGGAAGTTAAAGCAGAGGTCACTATTCCTGTGGCTATGAAACTTAGTCCCTTCTTTAGTAATATGGCAAATATGGCGAAACGTTTAGATGAAGCCGGAGTCGATGGACTCGCTTTATTTAACCGCTTCATACAGCCAGATATTAACCCAGAAGAACTAGAAATTGAGGTGAGTTCCGTTTTGAGTTCTCCCCACGATATGCGCCTACCTATGCGCTGGATTGCTATTCTTTATGGTCGGATTAATGCCGATTTAGCCTCGACTAGCGGTGTCGCACGCGGTCACGATGCTATTAAAATGTTGATGGCGGGGGCTAAGGTAACTCATGTTTGTTCCGCTTTATTGCGCCATGGTATCGGTTACATTCAAGTGATGGAAGATGAGATGAAACACTGGATGGAAGAACATGAGTATGAGTCTGTTAAACAGATGCAGGGTTCTATGTCTCAGCGCCATTGTGATGATGAGTCAGCCTATGAACGCGCCCAGTACATGAAAGCGATTACTTCCTACGTCCCAGAACATAGTTTATTCTAGTTCATTCTAGGATATGATTCTTGGATAATAATTTCACCATATCATCACCCCTCAGTTTTTGCTGGGGGGCGGTTTGATAACTGTTCTAAAAAATATAGCCGATATAAATCACAGCCAATTTTAGCTAGGTTATCCTCAAAGTTAATTAATCCTAGACTTTCTAATTTATAAGCAGTAATCGCCTCTAAAGGTACACCCTTATCGGATTTTAAGACTTTATTTAAAGCCAGATACAAAGACGAATCTTGTTGAATTGTTACTAATAAATCCCGCAAATGGGAACTATAAATTCCATCAGGTTGCCGGGCATTTTTGATTAAATTTTCCAGAGAAATCCCTGATTTACTAATAGTATAAAAAGCCAGTTGTACCAGATAAGGATGTCCACCCACCATAGAGATTAAGCCTTCTAGCCGTTTAAGTCCACTCTCCCCCGCCGCCCAACTTAACTCATATCTTAAAGCCAGAACTTGCACTTGTGGCGGTGTAAATTGGGGTAGTTTTAACACCAAACCCACATTAAAAGGGGATTGATGTAACTGTAAAGGTACATAAACTTCGGTGCTATGAACTACAATTAAGCGCAAATTTTTCCAGAGTTGATTATGTTTAGATAGTTCGTGCCACGATCGCAACATAGGCAAAAAATCACTAGCAATAACCGGATACTCAAACAGGCGGTTAACCTCATTCATAGCAATCACAATCGGGGTGTCTTTAGTGATGAATAGATATTCCTCAAAATACAGCCGACAGGAAACTTTAGTCCCTAAATCTATATCCCAATATTCATCTAGTTTCGGTGGTATCTTTAACTGCTTACTCGCATTAGCACAAAACCATCTGACCAGTTGTTCTAGGGAATTAAAAGTATCAGCGTCTACTTCCAAAAAATTCAGATAAACTGTACTATATCCCCAATCAACTGCTTGGGTTAACATCCTATTAAGTAGGGAACTTTTACCCATTTTCCGAGGTGCTTTAATCCTCACGACACAACCCGGTTGTTGCAGTTCATTATAGCCTATATCTTCAATGGGTGGACGTTCTATATAAAAGGGAGAGTTAATGGCAATTGGGCTCCCTGGGAGTTCGATATTACTGCCATCATTAGGATTGAATGAATTACCTGCAAAAGTTGCTAATTTCTGAACAGGGGGGGCAGTTAATGGTATCTGCTGGCGAGATTTAAGGACAAGTTTTAGATTTTTTTTGCTAACTTTTGTCCCCATAGCCTCGGAGAGTTCCTGCCATAATCGTCCACCAACTTCTTTAACATAATCATTAGCGTATGCAGATTTTTGGGAAATTTCACTGTAGGTCTTACCGACCCATGATTCAGATAAAATTAAATGCTCAATGGGGGAAAGCGATCGCCCCAGGAATACTTCTTCTATAAGTTTTAAGGCTTCAGGAAAATTCATGCCAAGGCAGAATAATTGAGCAAGGGTAATTTGATATATAATCACACTTTACATATCATAACGAATATAAGACCCAAATACTTAGATTTGGGTCTTATATTCAAGCATCCCTAACAAGGGAATTGTGATGATCTGCTGAATAGCGATATTTATTGCATTCTCATAGCAGCCACTTGGGAGGTAGAAAACTCAGTTATTGCCCCCAATGCTACATCAAATAAGCGACTCGGTTTGAGGTCATCCTGAATTAAACCCCAGAGTCGTTGGACTTCAGCGGTATGTAGGCGATCGTCTTCTGTCAACGCCATCACAATTTGACGACGGAGAAAACTACCCTCCTCTGAAAACAGATATTGTAAACCTAGCTGTGCGGTGGGGAGAATATCAAAATTGCCGTCAGTTTGAGCGATCGTAATCATATTTTCCAGACGATGCCACTGGAAGCGGCCATCTTTAAATAACACCTCAATCAACCGTCGTCGCAAAGCCGGAGTTTCTCCCTTCAACAGGCGACGCGCCACATAGGGATAAGCTACCTCAACGATTTTAAAATCCGGGTCGAGACTGAGGGCAATTCCTTCCTGAGTTACTAGAGACCGAATAATCAGGGCAAATTTTGCCGGAACCCGGAAGGGGTAATCATACATCAATTCCGAGAAACTATCGGTAATAGTTTTAAAGTTAAAATCCTTAACACTCTCCCCAATAATATCCCCCATAACCGCCTCTAAAGCCGGAATAATGGGAGCCATATTAGTATTAGGTGCTAAAAATCCCAACCTGACAAAATCTTCCGCCAACTCCTTATAGTCTTTATTGATTAAATGAACTACGGAATCAACCAGAGTTTCCTTAGTTTCCTGGCTTAACTGATCCATCATGCCAAAATCAATAAATGCCATGCGACCATCAGGCATAGCAAACAGATTTCCGGGGTGGGGGTCAGCATGGAAAAAACCGAACTCTAGCAGTTGTCGCAAGCCACTTGTCACACCGACAAAAATCATTTTACTCAGATCCAAACCCGCCGCTTGGACACTTTTAATATCGGTCAACTTCAAGCCGTTAATCCATTCTAAGACTAACACCTGATGGCTGGTATATTTCCAATAGATTGAGGGAACTTTGACCGTTGGATCATCATCAAAATAGGTGGCAAACCTTTCAGCATTTCGACCCTCATTAATATAGTCGATTTCCTCAAATAATTTGAACCCAAATTCATCGACAATTAGGGTTAAATCATGACCCAAATTCAGCGGTAAAATGGGAGACAACCAACCCGCCGCCCAACGCATTAAATACAGATCCAGGGTGAGAGTTGGTAACAGGAATGGTCTTTGCACCTTAACGGCGACCTCTTCCCCTGTCAAAAGTTGTGCCTTATAGACCTGACCCAAACTGGCGGCGGCTACGGGTTCAGGGGAAATTTCTCGGAAAACACTATCTAAATCGCGATCGAGTTCTTTCTCGATGATCGCCATGGCGATCTTAGTATCAAAAGGGGGTAACTGATCTTGAAGTTTGGTTAATTCTTCTAAAAAGTCCTTGCGAATGAGGTCAGGACGGGTTGATAATGCTTGACCTACTTTAATATAGGTGGGACCGAGGCGGGTGAGAATATTACGCAGTTGGGCGGCTCGTTTCGGGGTTTCGGTAACATTCCGATGTCGCCATTGATCCCACAGTAGACCAATAATGAACCCTGAAAAAAACCATATAACCGTGATCACGCGCCAGATGGCCTTCCACAGCCGACGGCGATAATATTGAGCAATGGCTTGAGGATCGTAAACTCGGCGATCGCTATTTTGGTAGGGGTTCACTCCTTTTATTTCCTCTTCATATTCCTAAGTTTGGTCAACTGATTGCCTAGTTACCTGCAACCAAGGGGGGGATACATAGATCCCCAGGGTGAATTGATGATTTTTTATCGTTATGTTAACTATAATATACAAAACGACATACAACACTCACCCGGTCAACCTATAGCCCCCAATTTTAGGCAATCTTTGACAGCATAGATTACCCGGTCTTGTTGTTCGGTGGAAAGTTCCGGGAACATCGGCAAAGACAAAACTTGGTGGCTGACCTGTTCTGCTACCGGAAAATCACCGCAGCCATAGCCTAAATCGCGATGAACCCCCTGTAGATGGAGGGGTATGGGGTAGTATACGTTAGTGCTAACTCCAAGGCTCTGGAGTTGTTCTCGCAGGCGATCGCGTCCTGACGAGTCCCTATTATTATTCACATATCTGATAGTGTACTGATTCCAAACGGTCTCGCCGCCTGCAGTTTCTGCTGGGACAATTAAACCGGGTATCCCCTCAAGTCCCTGAGTATATCGAGAAGCGATCGCCTTTCTCTGTTGATTCCAGCGCGCCAGATACTCTAATTTAATGCTTAAAATCACCCCTTGTAGGGCATCAAGACGACTATTAATCCCCAACAGTTCGGAATTATATCGCTCAGGCTGACCGTGATTTTTCAGCACCCGCAACACACCCGCCAGATCACGATTATTAGTTGCGATCGCCCCTCCATCTCCACAAGCCCCTAAATTCTTAGTCGGAAAAAAGCTAAAACAGCCCAGATATCCCATACTACCCACCTTAGCATCACCCCAACTGGCTCCGGTAGCTTGGGCGCAATCTTCAATCACCGCCAAATTATGAGACCGCGCTACCGCCATTAATGCGGTCATGTCCACAGGGCGACCAAACAAATGCACCGGAAGGATAGCACGGGTTTTGGCAGTAATCGCCGCCTCAATTTGACTAATATCTAAGTTGAACGTATCCGGGTCAATATCCACAAATACCGGGGTGGCTCCCACGGCACTAATCACCTCAGAGGTAGCAATAAAGGAAAAACAAGTGGTAATCACCTCATCGCCGGGGCCGATTTCTAAAGCCCGCAAAGCCAAAAATAGGGCATCAGTACCAGAGTTGCAACTGACCAACTCAGAAACGCCGATATACTCGGCAAACTTTTCCTCAAAACTGTCCACAGCGTAGCCACCAATGTAGCGACCACTAGCCAGCAAGTCCAGTACCTCCCGACTAAGGCGATCGCTGATCATTTGATACTGTTGGGTTAAATCAAGGGCAGGAATTAGGTTCACGCGCTTCTCACACCACACTATACTAAAATGAGTTTTTCCCAGGGTTTGCTGATAATTTGTTGATTTCCTTAGATTTTACAGACTTAGTGCTAATATTCGGACTTATGGCGATCGCCATTGGTCTATCAGTATCTGGGGGATTAGGCTTAGAATTCAAGCTAATCACTTCCGCCGGGCGCGCCTGAGCGCCAATTAGTCGTCTTGGGTTACGTCCTGGCTATTGTCTTTGACCCCACCACGACAGGCCAACCTCTCCTAGTCAGAGCCCTAATTCTGGCAATGATTACCCTAGTTGCCATTGTCTCCCGTAACCGCATCAGTCGCCAACTTCCACAACTTTTACTCTGGGTTTGGGTTTCCCTATTTATTAGCACTGCGGCGATCGATTGGGGGTCGAGAGAGATATTGCTACCTCCCCCTCCCCTTCAAAACCGTACGTGAGAGTTTCCCTTCATACGGCTCTAGTGGTGCTTCCACATCCCGATAATTGGCATAGACACGAAAAACTTCATGATGTGACGCACGCGCAGATTGCTCCATTGTTAAGGATACAGCTTTAGCGTTATCAAGCGCCGTTTTAGAGCACTAGTCAATACGGTTAGGACGCAGCCTTGAGAACAGAATCCATGGCATCATCGAGAGAATCAAACTGCTCACGTGCAATGGCGAATGCGGGCTTTCAACCACGACCAATATTTCTCTATCTTGTTGAGGTCTGGCGAATAAGGCCGAAGATAGAGTAAACGGCATTGAGCTGCCTCCACCAGTTCAGCCTGCCGCCCCCCTTTATGAAACGTTGCATTGTCCAGTACTAGAGTTTGACCTGGCTTCAATGTTGGAATTAAGATGAACTCCAACCACAACTCAAACACTG